>NZ_JBQDYQ010000033.1:0-35741 GCF_052105255.1 Brevibacterium sp. | reverse complement strand
AGTTCCTACTCTGCCAGCCAGTCCCAGACCAGCCACCATCAATACTCACAGTAGTCCTGGGAGGGGAGATGGGCTGTTCCTCATAGTGGGCTGAGACCGTGTGCAGAGGGTGGTGGGATAGGCTGTTGGGGTGAGTTCTGAAATCGAAATCGGCAGAGGCAAGCGCGGCCGTCGCGCCTATTCGCTCGACGACATCGCCATCGTGCCCGCTCGCCGCACCCGTGACCCCGAAGACGTGTCCCTGAGCTGGCAGATCGACGCCTACCAGTTCGAGCTGCCCTTCATCGGCGCCCCCATGGACTCGGCCATGTCCCCGGAGACCGCCATCGCCCTCGGTCGATTCGGCGGCCTCGGCGTCCTCGACCTCGAAGGGCTGTGGACCCGGTACGAGGATCCGACCCCGCAGCTGGCCGAAATCGCCCAGCTGCCGGCAGAGATGGCGACCTCCCGGATGCAGGAGCTCTACTCCGCGCCCATCCAAGCCGAACTCATCACCGCCCGCCTCGAGCAGATCCGCGAGGCCGGGGTTACCGTCGCCGGTGCCCTGACCCCGCAGCGGACCCAGGAGTTCTACAAGACCGTCATCGACGCAGGTGTCGACATCTTCGTCATCCGCGGCACCACGGTCTCGGCCGAGCACGTCTCGACTCATACCGAACCGCTCAACCTCAAACAGTTCATCTACGAACTCGATGTGCCCGTCATCGTCGGCGGAGCCGCCACCTACACCGCGGCCCTGCACCTCATGCGCACCGGTGCCGCCGGCGTCCTCGTCGGCTTCGCCGGGGGAGCGGCGGCCACCACCCGCAAGACCTTGGGCATCCACGCCCCGATGGCCACCGCCGTCGCCGACGTCCACGCCGCCCGGCGCGACTATATGGACGAATCCGGCGGCCGCTACGTCCATGTCATTGCCGACGGCGGACTCGGCACCAGCGGCGAGATCGTCAAGGCCTTCGGAGTCGGCGCCGACGCCGTGATGCTCGGCACCGCCCTGGCCCGGTCGACCGAAGCCCCCGGCCGCGGCATGCACTGGGGCGCCGAAGCCCACCACCCGGACTTGCCGCGCGGCCACCGCGTGGAGCTGGGCACCGTCGGCAGCCTCGAACAGGTCCTCTTCGGCCCCGGCCGCACCGCGATCGGCGAGCTCAACCTCGTCGGTGCCCTGCGTCGGGCACTGGCGACCACCGGCTACCTCGACCTCAAGGAATTCCAACGCGTCGACGTCACCGTCTCGCCCTACCAGACCGGTTCGGTGGTCTGACTGTTCCGCCTGGCACTGACTCCCAAATGGCTGGGGTCCCTGTTCCTCGTCCTGGTGCTCGTCACCTGCTTCGTCGGGCTCTCCGCATGGCAGGTCGACCGGGCCCAGCACAAGAACGACGTCGTAGAATCCTCCGGGGTCGATGAGCTCAAGGACTTCAATGACGTCATGAATGCCCAGGCTCCGATGCCCGGCATTCTCGCCGACCAGCGGGTCAGTCTGTCAGGACACTGGATCCCCGACGCTCAGATCGTCGTCCCCGGCCGCGTCCAGGACGGCGAGACCGGGTATTGGGTCGTCACGATGTTCGCCCCCGACGGGGGCCACCTCGGTGAAGGGGTCAAGGTTGCGAACGCCGAGAAGAAGACGATCGCGATTCCCGTCGTCCGCGGTTTCACCACCGATGAGGACACGGCGATGACGTCGACGGCGCGGGAGGGCCAGGTCGAGCTGACCGCGCGGATCGGCCCGATCGAAGGCCCTGTCGAGGGCAATGACCTGCCCGAGGGGCAGGTGCACACGGTCTCGACCTCGCAGATCATCAACCTGTTCCCCGACCTGCTCACCTACTCCGGATTCCTCATTCCCGAAACCGCGGACGGGGCGGCCGCCTCGGTGGGCACCGACGGCCTCGAACAGGTTCCGACCACGACGACGCGCGACGAAGGCGGATTCGATCTGCAGTCGGCGGTCTACGCCCTCGAATGGATCATCTTCGCAGCCATGGCCCTCTACATGTGGTTCCAGCTGCTGCGCGACGACTACTTCCGGCTCCGCCTCGGCGAAGATTCCCAGGAATCGGAGAAGCGCGTCGAGTATGTTGTCGTCAAACCCGCAGGCGACGCGACCATCGACCCCGAGGTGATGTCCGGACTGACCGGACTGCCGGCCCATCGTCACGGTGGACAGAAAACCGGGAAGAGACCCGGGAAGAAGGCCGGAGGCAAGCCCGGCCCGACCGACACCGACGCTTCCACGACCGGAGGAAACTGAGCGTGAGTGAAGAACACGAGTCCTTGGACTCCCGCCCCGATTTCGACGAGAACGAGGTGTGGAGCGTCAAACGCTTCACCTCGGCCCGCAATGCGCTGAAGTTCTACCGCGTGATGGCGTTCATCACCGGCACGATGCTGCTCATCCTCACGGTCGAGATGATCTACAAGTACCTCATCGCCGCCGACTCGGCCACCGCCCTGAATTTCGGCGGCTTCAACCTCGCCGCGGCCATCGCGATCTGCCACGGCTGGTGCTATGTCGTCTACCTCATCGGCTGCTTCTGGCTCAATCAGCAGATGCGCTGGAGCCTCGGCCGCTACCTCATCCTCGCCCTGGCCGGCGTCGTGCCCGTGATGTCGTTCATTTTGGAGCGCCGCATCCACCGTCAGGTCGACGCGGAGCTCGAGGCCGCCGTCGTCGTCGCCCCCAGGTCCTAGGACAGCATCCACCCTCTCTGAGGCGGCCCGCCGTTCCGTGCCCAACCGCAGCGGCGCGGCCGGTCCGGTTCACCGTCACCGTGGCGGTGAACCGGACCGGTCCACCCTCCCCGAGGCGGCCCGTTCGCTCGTGCGCATCCGCACTGCGAGGGGGGCACAACCCGAATTCGGGCCTCCGGTCGCCGACGCTTAGAATTGGATCATGACGCAATCCCAGAGCACGCAGGTGCCCCCTGTCCTCGTCGTCGATTTCGGCGCCCAGTACGCCCAGCTCATCGCGCGCCGCATCCGCGAAGCCGGTCTGTACTCGGAGATCATCGCCCACGACGCCCCGGCGTCCGAGTTCGCCGCGAAGAGCCCCGTGGCCATCGTGCTCTCCGGTGGCCCCTCGAGCGTCAATGACGCCGGCGCACCGAGCTTCGACACGTCCGTGTTCGACCTCGGAGTGCCCACGATGGGCATCTGCTACGGCTTCCAGCTCATGTCGACGGCACTCGGCGGACGCGTGGCCAAGACCGACAAGCGCGAATACGGATCGACCCCGGTCTCCGTGGCCCAGACCGGAGCACTGCTGGCCGAAACCCCGGGCAACTACACGGTCTGGATGTCCCACGGGGACTCCGTCGCCGAGGCGCCCGACGGCTTCGACGTCCTCGCCTCCACCCCTGACACTCCCGTCGCGGCCTTCGAGTGCGCGGCGAAGAGGTTCGCCGGCGTGCAGTGGCACCCCGAGGTCCTCCATTCGGAGAACGGGCAGAAGATCCTCGAGAACTTCCTGTTCAACGTCGCCGGCCTCACCGCCGACTGGACGAACGAATCCGTCATCGACGAGCAGGTCGAACTCATCCGCGCCCGCGTCGGCAACAAGAAGGTCATCTGCGGCCTGTCCGGCGGAGTCGACTCCTCCGTGGCTGCAGCCCTGGTCCACAAGGCCATCGGGGACCAGCTCACCTGTGTCTTCGTCGACCATGGTCTGCTGCGTCAGGACGAACGCGTCCAGGTCGAGAAGGACTACGTCGACTCGATCGGCGTCCGCCTGGTCACCGTCGACGCTCGTGAGCAGTTCCTGTCCCAGCTCGCCGGGGTCACCGACCCGGAGGAGAAGCGCAAGATCATCGGCCGCGAGTTCATCCGCACCTTCGAGACCGCTGCCGCCGACCTCGTGCTCGAGGCCCAGGAGGGCGAGGGCGAGGAGATCGCATTCCTCGTCCAGGGCACCCTCTACCCCGACGTCGTCGAATCCGGCGGGGGATCGGGCACTGCGAACATCAAGAGCCACCACAACGTCGGCGGCCTGCCCGATGACATCCAGTTCCAGCTCATCGAACCCCTTCGCGCCCTGTTCAAGGACGAGGTCCGCGCCATCGGCCGCGAACTCGGCGTGCCCGAGGTCATCGTCTCCCGCCAGCCGTTCCCCGGCCCCGGCCTGGGCATCCGCATCATCGGCGAGGTCACCGAGGAGCGCCTGAACACCCTGCGCAAGGCGGATGCGATCGCCCGCGCAGAGCTGACGAAGGCCGGCCTCGACGGAGAGATCTGGCAGTGCCCGGTCGTGCTCCTGGCCGATGTCCGCTCCGTCGGCGTCCAGGGCGACGGCCGCACCTACGGCCACCCCGTCGTGCTGCGCCCGGTCTCGAGCGAGGACGCGATGACCGCGGACTGGACGCGCATCCCCTACGATGTGCTCTCCGTGATCTCCAACCGCATCACCAACGAGGTCGATGACATCAACCGCGTCGTCCTCGACGTCACCTCGAAGCCTCCGGGCACCATCGAATGGGAGTGATCCTCCGCGACCGTTGAGGGGGTCCTGCGCACGTGAACGTGCGCACACCCTCGCCGAGGCGGCCCCGACCGGGACCCCGACTACCGTTCCTGAACACCGTTCAGTTACAGTGGGAGGGTGCTCGGGGCCGCCTCGGGCGTCCCCGATCCCGGTCGGGGAGGATCACGACCGATGGAGTACTCATGACACCGACCCACAGCACCACCTCGGCGGGGACCATCCGTCCTCGCTCGGCCGGCAGCGATATCGCCCTCGTCGCGGTCTTCGCGGCGATGCTCGCCGCCTTCGCGATGATGCCGCCGGTCCCGGTCGGTCCCCTCGGTGTGCCGATCACCCTGCAGACCTTCGCCATCGCCCTGTGCGGCATGGTGCTCGGACCCTGGCGCGGCTTCTCAGCCACCCTGCTCTACGTCGTCCTCGGGCTCATCGGACTCCCGATCTTCTCGGGAATGCGCGGCGGAATCGGCGTCCTCGCCGGCCCGAGCGCCGGCTATATCCTCTCCTTCGCGCTCTACGCCCTCCTCGCCGGACTCATCGCCCGCTGGGCCGTGCGTCGCTTCAGCGGAATGAAGCTCGGTGTGGTGCTGTTCCTCGGCGGCTTCGGCGGCAGCCTCCTGCTCAACCACCCGCTGGGCATCCTCGGCATGTCGATCAACGGCGACCTGCCCCTCGGCGTCGCCGCGGTCGCGGACCTCGCCTACTGGCCCGGTGACATTGTCAAGAACATCCTGGCTGCCTCGGTGGCGGTGCTCATCCACCGTGCGTTCCCTGATGTGCTGCGTCGTCGCGGCATCAGCGTCGAATCGGTGGCGACCGGTCAGGAGCGGGACGCGAAGTGACTCGTGAGATCCGGTTGAGCGACGTCGGCGTCGGAGTCATCGACGACGGACCCGACGGCGATGTCGTGCGCCCGATCCTCACACACATCACCCTCACGCTCACCGAGGATGTCGTCGCCGTCATCGGCGCCAACGGTTCGGGGAAGTCGACCCTGCTTCAGCTGTTCAACGGGCTGGTCACCGCGAATGCCGGTGAGGTCCTCGTCGACGGTTTCGACCCGCGCCGGCAGCCGGCGAAGGTGCGCTCTCGCGTCGGTTTCGTCTTCACCGATCCGGCCGCGCAGCTGGTCATGCCCACCCCGATCGAGGACATCGAACTGTCCCTGCGCAAGTCCGTGCCCAAGCGTGAGCGGCGGGCCGCGGCCCTGGCGGTGCTCGACGAACTCGGCATCGCCGACCTGGCCGAACGCAGCGTCTACGAACTCTCCGGCGGGCAACGGCAGCTCGTGGCATTGGCCGCAGTGCTTGCTGTCGATCCGCAGATCCTCGTCCTCGACGAGCCGACGACCCTTCTCGACCTGCGCAACAAGGAGCGCCTGCGCGTGCATCTGCAGAACCTCGTGTCCAGGCGCGGGGTGCGCGTCATCCTCACCACTCATGACCTCGAGTTCGCGCAGATCGCCCAGCGGGCGATCGTCGTCGACGACGGTCGGATCGCATCCGATTCCACCCCCGCCGAGGCGGTCGCCGCCTACCGGAATCTCATCATGAGCGATACGTCATGAGTGGGAAACGCCCTGTCGGGGCCGGCCATACCAGCGTTGGTGCCGGTGACACCGGAACGACGTGGCGAACGAACGCCGGCATCAAGGCCAGGCCGCAGCTCTTCGGGAAGGTGGCGCATCCTCGGGGATGGCTGCATTCGGTGCCGACGGGGGTGAAGTTGGCGGTGATCGCCGTCGTCGGCATCGTCGCGCTCATCTTCCGCGACGCGGTCATCAACTGGTCGATGTTCGCTGTCCTCGTCGTCGTCGGCTTCACCGCCCGGCTGCGGGTGAAGCACTTCCTGCGCACATGGATCTATGTGGCGGTGCTCGTGGCCATCGTCATGGGGCTGCAGTACCTGTTCGGATCCATGGAGTCGGGTCTGGCCGTCGGCGGGACCGTGTTCGCCTGTGTGCAGGCGGCCCTGATCCTCACCTTGACGACGTCGGTGGCGCAGCTGCTCGACACGTTCACGGTGCTGGTCTCACCCTTGCGCTTCGTCGGCGCGAACACCGAGGCGATCGCACTGACCGCGAGCCTCATGGTCCGCGCGATCTCGCATATCTCCGGTCTGCTCGGCGAGGCCGAACGCGCCGCCCGGGCCAGGGGACTGGACTCGAGCATCAAGGCCCGAGTGGTGCCGGCGATCCTGCGGTCGGTGAAATACGCCCAGGACACCGGTCGGGCACTCGATGCCCGCGGCATCGTGGACTGACCGTGTCCGTCGACCGCTCGGTGAGGGGGAAGTGTGTATGAGCGGCTTCAAAGTTCATACGTGGTGATTGTGATCAGTGCGTATGCATCTTGAACCCGCGGGTGCTTCTTTCCCGGAGGTATGCAATGAGGCTTCAGGTGGTGATCCGTTCGCACCAGGCCAGTCGGCAGTCCGTGACCTGCAGCGACAGATCCGCGCCCTGGGTGAAGCGGCTCGGTGGGCAATCAGACGATGAGCCCGAAGACTCAGCCCATCTGAAGATCGGTCTCAGCGGATCATCCGGTATGAGGAGTAGCCTCGGCGACAGAGGGGACGAACCCCACCCGAACCGAAGGAGACATGATGACCGGCACCGCGAACACCGTCCTGCTGGCCATGGATTTCCAGAACGGCATCGCAGGCGACGACGCATTCGCCGCGACCGGTGTGCTCGAACGTGCACGGGACGCCGTCGCCGCAGCCCGCAGCCACGACATCCCCGTCGTCTGGGTGCGAGTGGCCCTGCGCGAGGGACACCCGGAGTTGGCGGCAACGGCATCGTTCGCGCAGATCGCCGCCCATGGTGACCTCGATGAGGCGCATGCCTCGACGAGCATCCACGACACCCTCGACCGTCATCAAGGGGAACCGATCGTGACCAAGCGGCGCATCAGCGCCTTCACCGGCAGCGATCTCGAGGTGCTGCTGCGCGGCTACGGGGCGACGTCGCTCGTGCTCGCCGGTGTCGCCACGAGCGGAGTCGTGCTCTCGACGGTGCGTCAGGCTGCCGATCTCGACTTCGAACTCACGGTGCTCTCCGACGCCTGCGCCGACCGCGACCCCGAGGTCCACCAGGTGCTCACCGAGAAGGTCTTCCCCAAACAGGCCAGCGTGCGCACAGTCGCCGACTGGACGGCGGGCCTGGGCTGAGTGCATCAGCTTCTCTGCGTCGACCGCTCACCTCAGCGTCCAGCGCTCACCGTACAGCTTGATACAGCGACGGTAAGGTGAGCGGTCGGTGAAAGGGCCGCCGACTGTCAGGCAGCGCGGGCACTGTCAGTAGGGCAGAGGGTTCTCCAGCCCGGAGTTGACCATCGAGCTGAACCCGCGGCCGAGCACCTGCGGGGCGGGATTCTCAATCGCCCGCGAATAGTGGCCGACGAGCTGTGAGCACACGCTCTTCCAACTCCTCGCCTGCACCTGCTCACGGCCGGCGACCCCGAAGGCCCGACGTTTCGCCTCGTCGCCGAGGAGGTCCGTCGCATGCGCTCGCATGGCCCGCAGGTCCTTCGGGGTGTAGAGCCACCCGGTGCGCGATGAGTCGACGAGGTCGAGCGGGCCGCCTCGGGCGGGAGCGATGACCGGCACCTCGGAGGCCATGGCCTCCTGGATGGTCTGGCAGAAGGTCTCGAGCTCACCAGGGGCGACCATGACGTCGAAGCTCGCCACCGCTTGGGCCAGGGCATCCCCGCCGAGGAACCCGGTGAAATGCGCCTCCGGCAGCAGCCGCTGCAGACGCATCCGCCAAGGGCCGTCACCGACGATGACGACCTTCGTCCCGGGCAGGTCGGTGAGCGCGGCAAGGTCGTCGACCTGCTTCTCCGCGGCCAACCTGCCGACGAAGCCGATGATCTTCTCCCCCTCCGGGGCAACGCTTCGACGCCACGCCTCGGACCGGTGACCCGGGTCGAAGCGGGAGGAATCGACCCCACGGGCCCACAGGACCACCTCGGCGACCCCGAGCCCTTCCAGCTGATCGACCGTGTACGACGACGGGGCCAGCGTCAGGGAGGAATGCTGGTGGATATTGCGCACATGGTTCCACAGCATGGCTTCGATGCCGTGCATGCCGTATCGGGCGGCATAGGCGGGTACCTCGGTCTGGTAGATCGCCACGGTCGGCAGATTCAGCGCCTGGGCGGCCAGCACCCCGCGCCAACCGAGGACGAACGGGCTGGCCAGGTGGACGACGTCCGGGGCGAAGCGCTGCAGCAGCCGGCGGATGCGGGTGACGCCGCCGGGAGCCACACGGATGCGCCGGTACTTCGGCAAGGCGATCGAGGGGACCCGGACGATGCGGGCGCCGGCGACCTCCTTCGGACCGTCCCTGCGCGTGCCCGGAGCGATGACGAGGACCTCGTCACCGCGGTCGGCCAGATGGTCGAGGACCCGCAGGAGTGAGTGGGTGACCCCATTCATATTGGGGAGGAAGGATTCTGCAATGATCGCTACTCTCACGGTTCCCAGCTAAAGCCTGCCGAGTGACGAATGCGTGACCCGAAGGCGACCCGTCGGCGACATCTGGCCGAAATCGGTCCGCGCACAGACGCCCCGGTGTCCGGGTGGTGGCCTGTTCGCGACGAGTCTGAACCCCGCGTAAACTGAGGTGTCGGAGAAGCTCGCGCAGCACAGGGAACGAGGAGATCGGCCATGGTCTGGTTCATCGTCGGCGGTTGTGTACTCGTCGCCCTCATCGTCCTCTTCGTCGTCCTCACCGTCCTGCGCTTCAATCAGCTGTCCATGGCCCGGTCGCTGTGCGACGAGGCCAGACGCCAGCTCATCGGTGAGATCCGTGCCCGCCACGCTCTCGTGCCCGCCTATATCGGCACGCTCCAGCAGATTTCCGGGCAGGACCTGTCCCGGCTCGAACTCGCGCTCGCCTCCGCCGAACGAGCCCCTTTCGACCACCGTGGAGCCGCGGCCGAGAACGCTCTGACCGCCGCAGTCGACGACGCCGCCGTCATCCCCGCGGCGCTGACGGAAAGGTCCCTGACCTCGGACTCTGCCCGGTCCCAGCGGGCAGCGGTCAACGAGGAAGTCGACACGACGATCCAGCTCCTGCACGGTCAGCTGCAGGTGCTCACCGAACGGATCCTCGCAGGCGCCCGCTTCTACAACACGAACGTCGACCGCTATCACCGACAGAGGGCACGACTGATCTGCCGCCTCTTCGGCGGGGTTTTCAAGCCTCGCGCCCCATTCACCGAGGCGATCGACGACGACGGCGGGCCCGGCATGGCGGGCCCCGCCTCGGCGAGGGTGACTCCATGACCCGCTTCCGCCTCGATCTGGGCTACCGCGGCACGGATTTCCACGGGTGGGCCAAGCAGCCGGGGCTGCGCACGGTCCAGGCCGCCGTCGAATCCGGGCTCGAGCGGATCGCCGGCACCGAGGTGGCCACCGTCGTCGCCGGCCGCACCGACGCCGGCGTCCACGCCCGCCGCCAAGTCGTCCACATCGATCTCAGCGATGAGGCGATCGGCAAGCTCATCGGCCAGTCGAATCGACCCGCCGAGGCGGCCCTCCTGTCCCGTCTTCGCGGAGTGCTGATCGCCGGTGAGTTCCACGATATCGTCGTCCACGCGGTGACCGAGGTGCCCGAGGACTTCGACGCCCGGTTCTCCGCGCTGTGGCGGTCCTATCAGTACCGTTTGGCCGACCACCGGTCCTTCATCGACCCGCTGCTGACCCAGGTGACGCCACGCCACAAGGGCGAGCTCGACGCCGAAGCCATGGCCGAGGCAGCGAGCGAAGTCCAGGGACTCCACGACTTCCTGCCGTTCTGCAAACCCCGGGAGGGCGCGACGACGATCCGCACCCTCCACGAACTGCGCGTCGAACGAGACCAGGACGCTGTGATCACCATCGATCTGCGCGCCGACGCCTTCTGCCATCACATGGTCCGTGCGCTCGTCGGCGGACTCATCAAGGTCGGATCCGGCAACTGGGCGGTGACCCGTCCCGCCGAGCTCATCGCCGAGGCGGACGCCGGTCTGACCCCGGACGTGCCCATGTTCGTCACGCCTGCCGAAGGACTCGTCCTCACGGAAGTCGGCTACCCGGCACCCGAGGACTACGTGGCTCGGAACGCCCAGACGATGGCCCGTCGCGCCGAGGAATGACCCGACGGTTCGCCGTGGGCGTCGGCCGAAGCATCAAGACCCCTTTTATCACGCAATTCTCGATTATGTGAGAATTCCTCTTTCCAGGTGTGAGAATCCTGTGTAGATTCACATGTAAGTAACTTTCAGTTCGCATTGGCACTGCAGGATGGAACCTGTCTTCATCCCCACCAGCACGGTTGATGTGCGCCTCACTGAACGATCGAAGGAACCGAATCTATGTCGAAACTTGTGACCAAAGTGCTGGGTGCCGGCGCTGCAGTGTCGATGCTGACCCTGCCCGGCCTCTCACCGGCCATTGCGGCACCCTCTCTGGGAGACGGAAACTCCGCCGCAGACAGCGTCACGACGCCGAGCGAATCGGCGCCCGCTGACCCCGACCAGCCGTCGAACGAATCATCCACCGGCAAGTCCGAGACGGCGGAGGACGCCGCCGATGAGCAGGACTCCGGCAGCGCTGCGCAGTCGGCGCCCGAGGGCACCGCGGTCCAGCTGCTCAACATCACCGACTTCCACGGGCGCATCTCCGAGGCAGGCACTCAAGTCGCCTCGGTGGTCGAAGACGAACGCGCGAAGTTCGGCACCGGCGGCGACAATGCGGGCACCGCGCTGCTGTCGACCGGTGACAACATCGGCGCCTCGACCTACACTTCCTCGTCGCAGAACGACACCCCCACCCTCGATGTCCTGGGCGCCATGGGACTCGACGCTTCGGCCGTCGGCAACCACGAATTCGACAAAGGCATCGATGACCTGACAAGCCGCGTGAGCGACGAAGCCGATTTCCCGTACTCGGCAGCCAACGTCTACGACAAGGGAACCCAGAACGTCGTCGACGGTCTCGACGAGTACTCCATCGTCGACGTGGCGGGAGTCAAGATCGCCGTCATCGGCGTCGTCACCAAGGACACGACCTCGCTCGTCTCCCCGGACGGCATCGCCGACCTCGATTTCGGCGATCCCACGGACGCAGTCAACCGCGTCGCCGACGATCTCGAGAACCTGCCCGACGACGAAAAGCCGGATATGACAGTCGTCGAGGCCCACCTCGGCGCCTCATCGGCTGAGAGCCTCGAGGATGCGGAGGCGTCGAACGCCGAGTTCAAGAAGCTCGTCACAGAGGCCGACGCCTCGGTCGACGCCATGTTCACCGGCCACACCCACATGCCGTATGCCTTCGAAGTGCCCGTGCCGGGAGAGTCCGACCGAACCCGTCCCGTCATCGAAGCCGGCAGCTATGGCGAATACGTCGGGCAGGTGACCATGAGCGTCGACGGCAACGGCGACTGGCAGGCAGGCGGCATCAACCTCATCGAGACCGAAGACCAGAGCTTCGACTCCGAGGTCGTCGACAAGGTCGCCGCCATCGTCAGCGACGCAGAGGACGAGGCCAAGGAGCTCGGCTCCGAGGTCACCGGCACGATCAGCGAGGACATCACCCGCGCGAAGAAGAACGGCGAGGAGGACCGCGGTGCCGAGTCCACGCTCGGCAACCTCGTCGCGGATGCACTCAAGGAAGGCGTCGAGGAGACTCAGCTCGAGGAAGCCGATTTCGGGATCACGAACCCGGGCGGACTGCGCACCGACCTGCTCTGCGATGACATCTACAACGAAGAGGATAAGTGCGCAGTCACCGTCGCCGAGCTCAACAGCGTGCTTCCCTTCGCCAACGACCACGGAGTCGTGACGATGAAGGGTTCGGACGTCATCGGCCTCTTCGAGGAGCAGTGGCAGCCCGACGACGCGTCCCGCCCGTTCCTGCACCTGGGCATCTCGGATGACCTGGACGTCATCTACGACACGGACGCCGACAAGGGCGAGCACGTGAAGTCCGTCAAGGTCGATGGCACGGACCTCGACCCGGACAAGGACTACCGGGTCGCGACGCTGAGCTTCCTCGCCACCGGCGGTGACAACTTCTCCTCCTTCGCCAAAGGCGACTTCGAGCAGTCGGGACTGACCGACTTCGAGGTCTGGGAGAACTACTTCAACAAGCACCAGGCCGAGGGCGAGGACGTCACCCCGGACAAGAATGAGCGCCAGGCCGACGCGGCTAAGGACGTCATCGACAGCGGGGACCTCACCGCGGAGCTGACCGGGCCGACATCCATCAAGCCCGGTGAGAGCGCTGAGTTCGCACTCAGGACGAATGCGAAGTCCGAGGTCGCCGGCCCCATCGACGTCACCGTCGACCTGCCGGAGGGATACACCGCCGAGGTGGCCCAGCAGTCCGGAGGTCAGTCGGCTACCGCGAAGGCTGCCAAGGGCGCGTCCTCTGAGGTCAGCGCCGAGGCGGCTGCCACGACGATCACGCTCGAATCGATTCCGGCGGGGGAGTCCGAGACTCCGGTGACCGTGACCGCACCGACAGATGCGTCCGGCGAAGTGACCGTCACGGTCAGCGTGCAGGCGAACGCCGATGGTCCGTGGTGGGACGACAACCCGCTGCCGCTGGCTCACGAGTTCGAAGCCACCGCTGCAGTCGGTGACGACGCGAACGCCTCGGCCGGCGACGACGGTGCGGCCGACGGCGGCAATGCCGACGGCGGTGCCGCTGACGGTGGGGACAGCACGGCCGGCGGCAACGCGGACGGCGGGGACAGCACGGCCGATGGATCCGATAACGGTTCGTCGAATGCCGGCAGCGGGGCCGACGGTTCGAACGCCTCGGCCGACGGCGGTGCGGCTGATGGTTCGGGCGCCGATGCGAACGGTTCGAAGGACGGCGGTGACCTGCCGCGCACCGGCTTCGAGACCGTCAACATCGTCGCCGCGGCCTTGGCGCTCATCGTCGCCGGCACCACTGCGGTCACGATCGTCCGCCGCCGCAAGCTCAGCCTCCAGAGTTGAGTCGGCTGCTCAGCACCACCTGACGCTCAGGCGAGACCATCGCCGAGACCGGCGGGGCCGGAGAGTTCATCTCTCCGGCCCCGCTGTCGTTGGCCCAGCTGTCGTTCGCAGGCGGTCTTCGACCGGAGAGCCTCCTGCGCGGGGTATCCCTCACCGGTAGTGCCGCACCCGCGCGCCGCTTGCAATATGCACCGGTGCAACGGGGCATTGTGTCGCTGCGGGGATGGTTTGCGAGGAAGGGTGGGTGCTGACGCTATCGGTGCGTGATGCTCGCAGAGTCAGGAGTGCTGCGTTGCGTCACCGGTGGCGTCACCGGCCGCCGGGACCTGTGGGCGGCCGGCGCGGAAAGTCTCGAGGTGAGTGAGCACCGGGACAAGGAAGAGGATGCCGACGGCCGGGACCACGATGCCCGAGTCGTTGATGAGAGTGCCGACTCCCAGCAGAATTGCCAAGCTGATCATCGCAGCTTTCAGCAGCGGAATCCGCCGGTATGTGTCTTGGAGTCCCTGCAGCCGGAACCGCTGCGGATCCAGCGCCATCCAGAACACGCCGATGATGATCAGCGGGAGTACCAGAGTCATCCACGACTGGGTGAGGATGTCGATGTTCATCCCGATCTTGCGGGCCAGGACGCTGAGCGCCTGACCGTTGATGATCGAATCGAAGAACCGGCCGAAGTGCGTGCGCTGATCGGCCGGGCGCAGCCAGTCGAGGAACAGCACGGTGAGCATGACGAAACCGGCGATGCCCACCGTCAGCCCCAGCCGTTTGATCGAGAACCGGATGCTCGCCGCCGCCAGCACGAGGTAGGCCACCCCGACGATGAGCGTCGGCACGGACCCGAACTTCGTCCCCAACCCCGGTGCGGCCAAGATGACGCACGAGACGAGCACGGGCACAGTGACGATGAGAACACGGTGCAACGGCTTCGTCACCAGGGACGCGAAGCCGGTGACTGCCAACAGCAGCGCACAGCAGTACAGTGCCAGCGCGGAGTTCCCGATCCCGTAGAATCGGGAGGCGATGAGCAGCGGCTCGCCCAGCAGCGTCGACATCTGCAGCTGGGACCCGGTGACGACGTCGTAGGCGAGCACGACGACGGTCACGGTGGACACGAAGAGCACCGGCCCGAACGTGTGCCGCCGCCAGGGGCCGAGCAGCGCCAGCACCCCGAGCAGCAGCGACCACCCCGCCAGAGCACCGAGCATCGCGATGTCCGGATTCGTCGCCCGTTCCCACGGCACGGTGTTGACCAGATACGTCGAGATCGGCATCGCCGCGAACACGACACCGAGGCGGTACGCCCCGGATCGGACGAGCTCCCGGTGGTTCTTGCGCATGAACCACGCCAACGCCAGCAGCCCGACCATGAGCGTGGCAACGACGGGGAAGAACCAGGTCGACAGATCGTTCTGCGTCTTCACCGCCACCTGCCGGTCGAGCACGGCCTGATAGCGCGAATGCCAATCGGATCCGTGCGCACCCGAGGTCATCGGTGCCCCGGCCGCGTTGTCCATCTCCTCGGCCCCGGACAGAGCCGCGAGCGTCGGTGCCAGGTCGGGAACCTGTACCAGCCCCGGCTGGCGCGTCGACGAGGAGGTGAGCAGACCCGCCGGCTCACCCGGTTCGACCATCATCGTCGCCTGCATCGACGAGCTTTCGTGCGTGCCGTCGGCGATCGAGGAGAACACCACGGGCACGGTTCCCTCGCCGAGGCGGTTCGGCCGGTCCGCACTCATCCACCCCGTCGATTCGAGGATGTCCCCGACCTGTGCATCGAGATTCTTCAGAGAGTAGCCGTCGGCGGCGGTGTTGCCGAGATCGACCAGGGTGAGCTCACCGTCAGAGGCCGATTTCGCCACGTCCTCGCCCAGGTCGGGCCCGACGGGCGACCAGTTCTCGACACGGCCGGAAGGGGAGGCCGCAGCGATCGCGGCACCATTGCCGAAGGCACGGATATCGGGCACCGCCTCGGCCAGCGCCCCGAGGGACGCATCGTAGTTGTCTCCGCGGGCCACCTGCGCGTAGACGTCCCAATCGGCGACCCAGCCGTCGAGCGGCGAGGCCGGTACGCGGCACTGATCGCGGGGTTCGTCGGCGGCTCGCCGTCCCGATCCGAGACCCAGCCAGCCGTCGACCGGGCAGCTCGTCGAGCGCACGCTGCGCGGGGTGATCGTCCCGATCTGCCCGCCCTTCATCATCACCCACAGGTGCGGTGTGGTGCGCGGGTCGAGGTCCTCGAAGCGGAACCCGGAGACGTTGATCGACACGACCCCGGAATTCGCCGAGGCGGCCCCGCTCTTGCTCTCGCCCGCGGCCGGGGCCGCCTGCCCGGCGTGGGGCAGGCCGAGGACGAGCAGAGCGATGGCGAGCATCCCGAGGAGAATCCGGGTGGCAGGGGAGGTCACGGGGGCGCTCATCGGTGGGTCTCCTCGGCGTGTTCAGCACTGAGCGCCAGCAGGAAGGGCAGGAGAACCATGGCCCCGGTCGAGGGCACGGCGACACCGGAATCGGTGAGCACGAGCCCGACGCCGAGCCCGGTGGCGGCGGCGAGGAATCCATAGTGCAGGTCGGAATCGGCGAAGAGCTGGGGGAGCCGACCCCGCCACTTGTTGACCAGGCGCCCGGTGCGGCTGCCCGCGTGGACGCGGGGGAAGTGGAGGAGGTAGCGGAGGAAGACGAGGATCGCGATGACCGCGAGCGGGGTGACGATCGCCAGGGCCGGGTTGATCTGGATGATGTGGAGGTTCGCGCCGAGCTTGCGGCCGATCACCTGCAGGGCCTCACCGGTGACGATCTGGTCGAAGAACGTGCCGAAGTGCGAGCGTGCCCCGGCCGGGCGCAGCCAGTCGAGGAAGGCGATGCCGATGAGGATCGCCACCGAAGTCAGACCGATGAGGGCGAGGCGCAGCAGAGTCAGTCGGATCTTCGTCAGCAGCGCCACCAGGACCATGAGGCCGGCGAGGATGGCGATCGTACCGCCGAACTTCGCACCCCACGACGGGTTGCCGGAGACGAACACGGCAGCCAAGCCGATGACGATCGGCACGATGATCACGGCTTTTCGGCGGCCGCGCGCCCGCAGCCACGACACCACAAGCCCTAAGAAGATGAAGAGGCTGACGATGAAGATCGCCGCACCCTGATTGCCGAGCCCGTAGTAGCGACCGCCGACGATCGGGTTGTAGCCGAGCAGCGAGTTCGCCTGCAGGTGGGACCCGGTGGCCAGGTCGGCAGCGAGAATGAGCAGGTTCGCCCCGGCCAGGGCCCCGACCCGTCCCCGCCAGGTCCGTCCCCATGGTGGGATGAGGGCGAGGACGAACAGGACGGCGGCCGTGCCGATGACCGAGAGGTACAGGCCGAGTCCGGGATCGGCCGTCCGCGACCAGGGGACGAGCCCGGCGAGGAACGCCCCCATCGGCAGCGACGCGACGGCCAGGGACACCCAGCCGAGGAAGCGGTGGACGTGGGCAGCTCGGGTGGCGCCGCCTCGGCGACCGAGGATGGAGCGGTTGAGCAGGACTGCGCACGCGATGAAGAGGACGTAGAAGATGATGTCGAGGGTGATGGAGAACGTCGAGAGATTCTGGTGGATCGTCGTCGACTTCTGCGCCTCGGCGACGAGATCGTCGATGCGCTGCTGCGGATCATCATCGGTGGGGGTGGAATCGAAGCCGACGGCGCGCGGGGAATCGACGTCGAGGACATCGAGGATGCCCGGCGCCAGATCCGTGATCTGCAGCAGCCCCGGGGTGCGGGTCGTCGCCGAGGACAGCGACCCGGGTTCGAAGGCGGGGCCTGCGGCGATGAACGCCCGCAGCTGCGGCAGACCGGAACTGTCACCGAGGCCGGCGACGATGATCGTCGGATCCGCGGCCCCGTCCTTCGCGTTCTCCCGCACCTCCCGCAGACGCACGCCGAGGCGGCGGTCGGCTTCGGCGACGCGGGCCTCCCGATCGAAATCCGGGGGAACCGTATAGGAGTAGTTCGGGATCGGGTCGAACAGCCAGGAGCGGATGCCGATCGCACCGAGGTCGACGACGCCGAGGCGGCAGTCCGTGGCGGTCGCATCCTCCGTGAAGTTCGTCACCACTCCGTTGTGGTCCGCGGCCGCATAGGCTGCGCCGGGACCTTCGGCTGCGAGGCAGGGTTCGAGCAGCGAGTCCGCATCGGCCGCGTCGGTGCCGGCGGGCACGGCCTTGCCGGCTTCGGTGACGGCGCGCGCGAGCATGCCGTAGTCGACGGAGTAGCCGGAGCCGATATTGGGCTCCTTGACCGCATCGAAGCCCTCGATCCGAGCCGTCGTCGTGCTGGCCGCGGATTCGTCGCCATGAGCTTCATCACTGTCCTCGGCGTCCTTCGCCGAGGCGGCCCCGTCCTCGGCGTCCGCGGAACCGTCCGTGGTGGGGGCGATCATCGTCGGGCATCGGGCCGAGTCATCGGCGTCGGCATCCTCGGCGGCGGGGGAGGGCCCGGCCTGCGCGCGGGCGCCCGCGCCGAAGGACAGCCAACCCGATGCCGGGCAGGTGGCGGCGCCGATCGTGCGCACGTTGAGGTTCGCGGCCGCACCCTCGGTGAGCAGGCGGTAGAGGTTCGGAGTGCGCTCGGGATCGATATCATCGATGGTCAGGCCCGGAATGCCGAAGACGATCGTCTGTCCGGCCGGGGGTCTGCTGGTGTCAGTGGACTGCGCGGAGGACGCATTCGCATCAGCGGCCGAACCGTCGGCCGCTGCCATACTGTCTGTTGATGCAAGACCATCGGTTGATGCCGACGCGGAGGCGGGGCTGAGTCCGAGGCCTGCCGTCAGAAGCCCGACCAGCAGGCCCAGCATCAGGATTCTCAATGCGGGAAGGCGGAAGAGCAGGCTGGAATGAGTCGGCACAGATCAATACTATCGGCTCAGGTTTCGAGCGGCCCTGAGACCGCTCTGGGCGTTTGCTCCCCGGGCCTGCGGCCATGTATATTTGATTGTCGTTGTGTGTGCTTGTCGCACTCCCTTACATAGCCTCATGCGTTGCAGGCCCGTAGGTGAGGGGAATGCGTCGATAAGTTCACCCGATTGAAGACAACCAGCGCTTGAGACCCATTGGACTCACGACCCGATGAGGGTCCGGCGCTGCACTGAACACAGATACGAAAAGAAGGCTACTTTTGCGTACGTATACAGCTAAGTCCGGTGACGTTGAGCACCAGTGGCACGTCATCGACGCCACTGACCAGGTGCTCGGTCGCCTTGCTTCGCAGGTGGCACGCCTCCTGCGCGGCAAGCACAAGACCACGTTCACTCCGAACACGGACACCGGTGACTTCGTCATCATCATCAACGCCGACAAGGTCGCGCTGACAGGTGCGAAGCTCGAGAAGAAGCGCGCTTACCGCCACTCCGGATACCCCGGTGGCCTCAAGAGCGTGAACTACGCCGAGCTCCTCGCCACCCACCCCGAGCGTGCAGTCGAGAAGGCTGTCGCCGGTATGGTCCCGAAGACTCGTCTCGGACGTGCCCAGATGCAGAAGCTGAAGGTCTATGCAGGTGCCGAGCACCCGCACGCCGCTCAGAATCCGCAGCCGTACGAACTCAGCCAGGTCGCGCAGTAAGCGCCTGAGCTCTAGACATCCCGAGGAGAACCGTGGCTGATACCACCACCGCGACAGAAACTGTCGAAGAAGAGATCACCGAATACACTTCCGAGACTCCCGCATCCGCTGGCCTGGGCGAAAGCACCGCCGGTGGACGTGGACAGTCCCTGACCGCTCCCGGCAACGGAGTCGGCCGTCGCAAGCAGGCAATTGCTCGCGTGCGCCTCGTCCCCGGCACCGGTGAGTGGACCATCAACGGACGTACTCTCGAGGAGTACTTCCCGAACAAGCTGCACCAGCAGCTCGTCAACGAGCCCTTCACCCTGCTGGACCTGGGCGGACGCTTCGACGTCATCGTCCGGATCTCCGGCGGTGGACCCTCCGGCCAGGCCGGTGCCGTCCGCCTGGGCGTGGCCCGTTCGCTCAACCAGATCGACGCGGAGTCCAACCGCGCCGAGCTGAAGAAGGCCGGATACCTCAGCCGCGATGCTCGCGTTCCTGAGCGCAAGAAGGCCGGTCTCAAGAAGGCCCGTAAGGCACCTCAGTTCTCGAAGCGCTGATCTCGCTGGCGAACCGACTGCGGCTGGTCTGCCACTGAGTCGCAGTCATCGACAGTTCAGCATCATGAACATGAGAATGCGGTCCCGAACCTGGTTCGGGGCCGCATTTCTCATATCCGGACTCAGCTCACCCGGTCACTGACGTGGCCACGGGTGCGGTCGGCCGCCTCGGCGAAGGTGCCGATATCACGGCCGGCACCCAGCGGATCGACTAAGATCGACCCCGACATTGACGAAAGGATCCCCCCACCATGTCTCGACTCTTCGGCACCGATGGAGTGCGCGGATTGGCCAATCGCGACATCTCGGCCAAACTCGCGCTCCAGCTCTCGGTCGCAGGTTCGCGCGTGCTCAGCCGCGGCTGGACGGGCGAGAAGCGCCCCTTCGCCGTGGTCGGACGTGACACGCGTGTGTCCGGCGAATTCCTCTCCGCCGCACTGAGCGCCGGCATCGCCTCGACGGGAGTCGACGTCCTCGACGCGGGCATGCTGCCGACGCCGGGCATCGCCCAGGTCGTCAAGGACACCGGTGCCGCCTTCGGCGTCGTCATCTCCGCCTCCCACAACCCCATGCCCGACAACGGCATCAAATTCTTCGCAGCGGGAGGAACGAAGCTCGACGACGCGGTCGAAGACGAGATCCTCGCCATCTTCGACCACGACTGGGATCGTCCGACCGGCGCGGACGTCGGTCGCATCGCCCGCTATCCGGCCGCTGCCGACGAGTACACCGAACACCTTGTGCGCTGTGTCGACGCCGACAATGTGCGCCCGCTGTCGGGACTCAAGGTCGTCGTCGACTGCGCTCACGGTGCGGCCTCGATCGTCGGACCCGCCGCACTGCGTCAGGCCGGTGCCGAAGTCATCGTCTCCGCCGCCGAACCCGACGGCTTCAACATCAACGACGGAGTCGGTTCGACCCACCTCGAACCGCTGCAGCGCCTCGTCGTCGAGACCCAGTCCGATCTGGGCGTGGCCTTCGATGGTGACGCCGACCGCTGCCTGGCCGTGGACTCGCTGGGTCGCGTCGTCAACGGCGACCAGGTCATGGGCATCCTCGCGATCGGGCTCAAGGAGCTCGGTGAGCTCCGCGGCAACACCCTGGTCACCACAGTCATGTCGAACCTGGGCTTGACGCAGGCGATGGACAAGTACGGCATCAAGACCGTGCAGACGGCTGTCGGCGACCGCTACGTGCTCGAACGGATGCTCGCCGACGGGTATGCACTCGGCGGGGAACAGTCCGGACACGTGCTCATGCTCGATCACGGCACCACCGGCGACGGGGTGCAGACGGCACTGCACCTGATGAAGCGGATGGCCGATGCCAAGCGCACCCTGGCCGACCTTGCCGCGGAGATCCCACAGCTGCCGCAGGCGCTCGTCAACGTCAAGGGCGTGGACAAGAACAACGTCGATCACCCGCAGGTCTCCGCCGCGGTGGCCGCCGTCGAAGCCGAACTCGCCGACACCGGTCGCGTGCTGCTGCGTGCCTCGGGCACCGAGCCGCTCATCCGCGTCATGGTCGAAGCTGCCACCGAGGATGCCGCCGCCGCCCAGGCCGAGCGCCTGGCCGCATCGGTCAAGGAGCACCTCGCGCTGTAAGCGTTCTATCGCTCGATCAAGGGCTCGCTCAGATATGTCGCGGTTTTCCGCAGCATATTCGGGCGGGCCCTTGATCGACACTCAGCCCGAGGCGAACTGTGTGGCGTAGAGCTCGGCGTAGCGTCCGCCGCGGCCGACCAGCTGCTCGTGGGTGCCGGATTCGACGATGCGACCGGCTTCGACGACGAGGATCGTGTCGGCCTGCCGGATCGTCGAGAGGCGGTGGGCGATGACCAGAGCCGTCCGCCCGTGCATCGCCTGGGCCAGGGCCTGTTGGATCGCGGCCTCATTCGTCGAGTCCAACGCCGAGGTGGCCTCGTCGAGCACGACGATCTCCGGGGAAGCCAGCAGCATCCGGGCGATCGTCAGCCGCTGACGTTCGCCTCCGGAGAGCCGATACCCGCGCTCACCGATGACCGTATCCAGTCCATCGGGCAGAGCATCGATGACAGCGCGCAGCTGTGCCCGGTCGATGGCATCGAGCATCTGCTCCTCGGTGGCGTCAGGATTGACCAGCGCGAGGTTTGCCCGGATCGACTCATGGAAGACATGGCCGTCCTGAGTGACGACGCCGACGGCCTCGCGCAGATCGGCGAACGACAGATCGCGAACATCGACACCGCCGATGGTGATCGTGCCGCCCGTGACGTCGTAGAGCCGCGGCAGCAGCGACGCGATCGTCGACTTTCCCGCACCCGAGGATCCGACGAGGGCGACGGTGTGCCCGGCAGGAATGGTGAAGCTCAAGTCGTGGAGAACCTCATCGCCGCCGCGGGTGTCGAGCACGGAGACGTCCTCGAGACTGGCCAGGCTGACCTGAGAGGCGCTGGGGTAGGCGAAGTCGACGTGATCGAATGTCACATCCAGCCCACCGGCGGGCAGAGCCTTCGGCTGCGAGGGTTCCGTGAAATAGGGCACGAGATCGAGGATCTCGAATACGCGTTGGAAGGACACGACTGCGCTCTGGATGTCCAGACGTGCATTGGCGAGCATCGTCAGCGGTGTGTAGAGCCTGGTGAGCAGCAGTGCCAGGGTCACGACCTGACCGGCGTTGAGGTTGCCGACGACCGCCTGCACACCGCCGACACCGTAGACGAGGGCCAGCGCCAGAGCAGAGACCAGAGTCAGGGACGAGACGAATGTCGACTGCAGCATTGCGACCTTGACGCCGATATCGCGGACCTGACCGGCGCGGTCGGCGAACTCCTCGTTCTCCTGGCGGGGATTGCCGAAGAGCTTGACCAGGGTGGCCCCGGCGGCGGAGAACCGTTCGGTCATGCGGGTCGACATGTCGGCGGAGTTGTTGGCCGCTTCGAACTGCAGGGACGCGAGCTTCCCGCTGAGCATTCGGGTGGGGATGATGAACAGCGGCAGCAGCAGGATCGACAGCACGGTCACCTGCCAGGAGATCGTGACCATCACACCGACGGTCAGAGCCAGGGAGACGAAGTTCGAGACGATGCCGGACAGGGTGTTCGAAAACGCCCGCTGCGCACCGATGACATCCGTGTTGAGTCGCGAGACCAGGGCTCCGGTGCGGGTGCGGTTGAAGAACGCGATCGGCATCGACTGGACGTGATCGTAGACGGCCGTGCGCAGATCGAAGATGAGCCCCTCGCCGATCCGTGAGGACAGGTACCGGTTCGTGATCGAGATGGCCGCATCGGCGATGGCCAACCCGCCGATGGCCACAGCCAGCCACACGACCGTGGACACAGGACCGCCGCCGGTGATGGCGTTGACGACGTCACCGGCGAGCACCGGATTGAGGACGCCGATGCCAGCGGTGAGCACGGACAGCAGCAGAAAGACGATGAGTTTGCGCTTGTGGCGAGTCGCATACCCGCCGATCCGCTTGTAGATGCCCGGTTGGATGCGCGTTTCGGGGGTCTTCTTGCTCTTGACCGAGGAATACATGAGGTGATGTGCGGACGGCACGCTCATAGTGGGTCCCTTTCTGCTGCCGAAGCGACCGAGCATGCACGGGGACTCCCGTGACGGTGCGGGGGTCGCCCGCCTCCGGTCGCCGCCGCAGACAGGGGGCCTGCCGGCGGTGAGTAGTTCAGTGCACACTGTGCAACCGCCAGAGAGGTGAAACTATTTCCCCACCGCCCGGCGACTCCCGTCACAGGTCCGTTTACAAGCTCGCCGAGGCGGCCGCCAAGTCCTGATGCTCCGACCCGGCGATCCCCGTCACAGCTTCCGCAGCTGCACCTTCCGGATGGTGTGGTCGGAGGATTTGTGGAGCACGAGGTCGGCTCGGCCGCGGCTGGGCTGGACGTTCTCGCGCAGGTTCGGGAAGTTGATGGAGTCCCAGATCTCCGTGGCCAAGGTGATCGCTTCGTCATCGTCGAGCTGCGAGTACCGGTGGAAGTAGGAGTCCTCGTCCTGGAACGCACCGTGCTTGAGTTTGAGGAACCGCGAGATGTACCACTGGCGAATATCACGGGAGCGCGCATCGACGTAGACGGAGAAGTCGAAGTAGTCGCTGATGGCCAAGCCCACGGTCCCGTCCTGACGGGGGCGGGCGGGTTGGAGGACGTTGAGGCCCTCGACGATGAGCACATCGGGGGAGCGTACGACCACCTCGGCGCCGGGAACGATGTCATAGGTGTGGTGTGAGTACACAGGAGCACGGACCTCGGGGGCCCCGGATTTCACGGCGGAGATGAACTTGAGCAGCTTGCGCCGGTCGTAGGATTCGGGGAATCCCTTCCGCCCGTTGAGGCGGCGCCGGTCGAGTTCGGCATTGGGGTAGAGGAATCCGTCGGTGGTGATGAGCTCGACCCGCGGAGTGTCGGGCCAGCGGGCGAGCAGCTCGCGCAGCACACGCGCCGTCGTCGACTTGCCCACGGCCACCGATCCGGCGACGCCGATGACGAAAGGCGTGCGCTTGGCATCCTGCGGTTCCAGCCCGCGCTCGTGCAGCGGAGAGAAGAACTCCCTGGTCAGGTCGTGTTTCGCCCGCTGTGCGGAGACGTAGAGGTTGAGCAGCCGTGACAGGGGCAGATAGACCTGAGCCACCTCGTCGAGGTTGATCCGATCGCCGAGCCCGCGCAGCCGTTCGATATCGCGCTGCTTCAGCGGCAGGGGAGTGGCCTGGGCGAGCGTGCCCCACACCTCCCGATCGAACTCCCAGAACGGGGACGTCGTGTCCGGCTCGCTGCGGCGGGCTGTATTGAGTCCGGCGAGCTTGCGCGCACGGTCCAATTGAGGGTCGACATGGCTCATTCCCCCATTGTGTCACGCGGGTGCGCGTGCGGTTAGTCACGTTGACCCGATCGTGACTCGCCGGAATATACGAGAACGGGCGGGAGTGCGTAAAATCTCCCTCATGTGTGGAATCGTTGGCTATGTATCCAAGGCCCCCGTTGACAATGCCGATCACACGGCGCTCGATGTCGTGCTCGGCGGCCTGAAGAGGCTCGAATACCGCGGCTACGACTCGGCCGGTGTCGCGCTCGTGACCGAAGACAGTCAGCTCGCCTCGGCGAAGAAGGCCGGAAAGTTCTCCGCCCTGACCGAGGAGATCGAGGCCAACCCGCTGCCTGCGGCGCAGACCGGAATCGGCCACACCCGCTGGGCCACCCACGGTGGACCCACCGACGTCAACGCCCACCCGCACCTGGCCGATGGTGGCAAGCTCGCGCTCATCCACAACGGGATCATCGAGAACTTCGCCCACCTGAAGAAGGACCTCGTCGCCGAGGGCGTCGAGTTCCTCTCCGAGACCGACACCGAGGTGGCCGCCGCCCAGCTGGCCAAGAACTATCAGGCGACTGGCGACCTCACCGCCGCGATGCGCAAGACCGCCACCGAACTCGAAGGTGCGTTCACCCTGCTCGCCGTCCACGCCGATGCTCCCGGTCAGGTCGTCGCCGCACGCCGGAACTCACCGCTGGTCATCGGCCTCGGTGAGGGGGAGAACTTCCTCGGCTCCGACGTCGCCGCGTTCATCGACTACACCCGCACGGCCGTCGAGATCGGCCAGGACGAAGTCGTCACCATCACCCCGGAGACGGTGACGATCACGGACACCGAAGGCAACCCCGTCGAGGGCGAGCAGTTCGAGGTCGACTGGGACACCGCCTCGGCGGAGAAGGGCGGCTTCGCGTCCTTCATGGACAAGGAGATCCACGATCAGCCGCAGGCCGTGGCCGATACGCTGCTCGGCCGCCTCGACACCGAGGGCCGCCTGACGCTCGACGAGATGCACATCGATGAGAACGTGCTCAAGTCCGTGGACAAGATCGTCGTCATCGCCTGCGGCACCGCAGCATATGCCGGTCAGGTCGCGAAGTACGCGATCGAGCACTGGTGCCGCATCCCCACCGAGGTGGAGCTGGCCCACGAATTCCGCTACCGGGATCCGGTCGTCACGGAGAAGACGCTCGTCGTGGCGATCTCGCAGTCCGGGGAGACCATGGACACGATCATGGCCGTCCGCCACGCCCGTCAGCAGGGTGCGAAGGTCATCGCGATCTGCAACACCTTCGGCTCGACGATCCCACGCGAATCCGATGCCGCGCTCTACACCCACGCCGGCCCGGAGATCGCCGTAGCCTCGACGAAGGCCTTCCTGTCGCAGGTCGTCGCCTGCTACCTGCTCGGCCTCTACCTCGCACAGCTGCGGGGGAACAAATTCCGCGACGAGATCGGCACGATCCTGGGCGAGCTGCAGTCCATCCCTGCGAAGATCCAGCACATCCTCGACGAGACCAAGTCGCAGGTTCTGGCGCTGGCCGACCGCAATCAGGACGTCGACTCGGTGCTGTTCCTCGGCCGTCACGTCGGCTACCCGGTGGCGATGGAGGGTGCGCTCAAGCTCAAGGAGCTCGCATACATCCACGCCGAGGGCTTCGCCGCCGGCGAGCTCAAGCACGGACCGATCGCGCTCATCGACGACGGTCAGCTCGTCATCATCGTCGTCCCGTCCAAACGCGGCCGCGATTCGCTGCATGCGAAGGTCATCTCGAACATCCAGGAAGTCCGCGCCCGCGGTGCGAACACCGTCGTCATCGCCGAGGAGGGCGACGAAGAGGTCGATCAGTTCGCCTCCGAGGTCATCTGCGTACCCGAGACGACGACGCTCATGGCGCCGCTGCTGACGACGGTTCCGCTGCAGATCTTCGCGATGGAGCTGGCCACGGCCAAGGGCCTTGACGTCGACCAGCCGCGCAACCTCGCGAAGTCGGTCACGGTCGAATGATCCGCCCCGGTGCCGGACACGACAATGGTCGGTCCGGCATCTGCGTCGGTCGGGTATCTGAGGAGGTTCGATTGTGGCGATTTTAGGCATCGGAACTGACATTGCCGACGTGCCGCGCTTCGCGGAGCACATCGAACGCGTGCCCGAGCTGCTCGACCGTCTGCTCACTCCTGGTGAGCAGCTCAAACGCAACGGCAAACGCCGGACGGAGGCCTCCTTGGCGGCGCGGTTCTCCGCGAAGGAGGCGCTGAAGAAGGCGATCGGCTTCCCCGGATGGCTGCCGTGGCAGTCCGCCGAGGTGGTCCCCGCCAGATCCGGTGCGCCGAGTTTCCGTCTGCGCGGGCTCGTGCTCGAGCACTTCCGTGCCATCGGCGGGACGAATATCCACCTGTCGATCACCCACGATGCGCACCTGACGATGACGTTCGTCATCGCCGAGGGTGAAGGGCCCTCGCTGAGCCCCGGCATCGAAGGTGCCGCTGAGCACTTCACCCACTCGATGTACGGTCAGGGCGCGCGCCTGGGCGAGATGCCGGAGCAGTAGTTGTTTCGGGGCGCAAGTCAGTGAGCAGGGTCGACATCCCGACTGCGGTGGCAGCCGGTGGTAATAGACTCAAGGCATGAGCTCACTTCCCAACGACACCGACAACACTGCCGCTGTCCCTACGATCCCGACCCCCTCCGAGGCGGCCACCACCTCCGTCCACCTGCCCACCGCCGATGACGCGCACGACATCGCGCCCGGTCTGGTCACCCTGCGCCGGGCGCTGCACGAGAACGTCGAGGTCGGACTCGACCTGCCGGTGACGCAGAAACTCGTCCTCGACGCCATCGAAGGCCTCGACGTCGAGGTCACAACGGGGGAGGGGCTGTCGTCGATCGTCGTCGTCCTGCGCGGCGGTGCCCGCAAGGAGGACTCGACCGGGGTCGTGCCCGCCGTCCTCCTGCGCGGGGACATGGACGGACTGCCCGTCACCGAGGCGACCGGATTCGACTTCGCGGCCACCTCGGGGAGGATGCACGCCTGCGGGCACGACCTGCACACCGCCGGGCTCGTCGGCGCGCTCAAACTCCTCCACCGCGACCGCGACACCCTGCCCGGCGACGTCGTGTTCATGTTCCAGCCCGGTGAAGAAGGCTATGACGGGGCCGGGACAATGATCGACGAGGGCGTCCTCGACGCCGCCGGCCCCCGCGTCAAGGCCGCGTTCGGCATCCACGTCTCCGCCGACGCCGACCTCGGCGTCGCCAGCTCCCGTCCGGGTCCGTATATGGCGGCGTTCTCGAAGATGACGATCACCGTCAACGGCAAGGGCACGCACGCCTCCCGTCCGGCCACCGGCAAGGACCCCATCCAGGTCGGCGCCATGCTCGTGGGCCAGCTGCAGGAATACGTCACCCGCCGCTTCGACATCTTCGACCCGCTCGTCGTCACCGTCGGCCAGTTCAACGGCGGCACCGCCCCCAACGTGGTCCCCGACTTCGCGACCTTGGTCGTCAGTGTGCGCACGTTCTCGGAAGCTGTGACCTCCCGCGCCGAGGCAGAGCTGCCTCAGCTCGTTCGTGATCTCGTCGCCGCCCACGGTCTGACCGCCGACGTCGAGTACGAGCAGATCCTGCCGCCGACGATCAACGACGACGCCGAAGCCGAGTTCTTCCTGGCCACCTTCACCGACCTCTTCGGCGAGGAGCGGACCCTGCGCAAGGCGAATCCGCTGCCCGGTTCCGAGGACTTCTCCCGGGTGCTCGACGCCGTGCCCGGAGCCTATGGACACTTCGGAGTCGCCCTGCCGAATCTGCCGGTCGAAGAACGCGAAGCCAATCATTCCCCGCGCGCCCGCCACAGCGACGACGGCTTGGCCGACCAGGCACTGTTCCTCGCGCATCTGGCGGGGCGCCGGCTGGCGCAGCTGTCCGAGGGCTGATCCGCCCGACCCCTGGCACCAGTGCGTGAGAAGGCATACGGTGCAGGGATGAGCCCTGTGCAGGCCGACAACGAAGCAGGACCCGCGTCGTGAAGAGGAGCAGTCGATGAGTGTGTTCGCCTACCCGAGCGAGACCATCAGGGAGGCCGAAAAGCCGCTGCTCGAGGCCGACATCCCGCTCATGGCCCGAGCTGCCCGAGCACTCGCGAACAGCGCGGCGGCCATGCTGAAGGCCGACCACGGACAGGTCACCGGCACCCGCGTGAGCGTACTGGCCGGGCCGGGCAACAACGCCGGGGACGCACTCTTCGCCGCGGCGACTCTGGGAAGGCGCGGTGCCGCCGTCATGGTCATCACCCTCTTCGATCGCACTCACGACGATGGACTGGCCGCGGCACGCAGCGCCGGTGCGCAGGTGATCGCGTTCACATCGGCCGAGTCCGAGGCCGATGCGGCCCGGGCCGACGCTCTGCGCGAACTCTCCCGCGCCCATCTCGTCCTCGACGGCATCCTCGGCACCGGCGAGCGACGCGGTCTGCCCGACCACATCTGCTCACTCATCGCCGACTGGGCCCCGCACCGGACCGGCCGCCTCATCGCCGTCGACGTCCCCTCCGACCTCGACCCGAACCACACCGGGGCAGAGAAACGACTCCACGTCGACCGCACTGTGACCTTCGGCGGACTCAAGACCGAACTCGTCGATCCGCGCGTGGACGGGTTCACCGGCACCATCGACGTCATCGATATCGGCCTCGGCCTCGACCCCAGCTCGGCCACCGCGGAGCTGCTCGATCACGATGATCTCGTCACCGGATTCCCTCGCCCCGATGCGACCGGGCACAAATACTCCCGCGGTGTCACGGGGGTCCTCGCCGGATCCGAGGACTACCCGGGCGCGGGAATGCTCACCACCACCTCGGCGGTGAACACCGGAGCGGGCATGGTCCGCTATCTCGGCTCCCCGCTCGTCGCCGAATACGTCCTCGGCCTCCACCCCGAGGTCGTCAACGCCTCTGGCCGCATCGACTCCGTCGTCCTCGGCCCTGGTGACCCCGAGACCGAATTCGTGCAGAACGTCGCCGAGGCGCTGACCGGCAACCGCACACCGGTTGTCGTCGACGCCGGCGGCATCGACATGATCGGCCGGGCCGAATCGATGGCAGGCACCTGGCTGGCCGACCGCCCGCTCATCATCACCCCGCACGCCGCCGAGCTGGCACGGCTGCTCAGCCGCCTCCTCGGCGAGATCATCACCGCCGGTCGGATCGGGGCGAACCCGATGCGGTGGGCGCAGCGAGCCGCGGAGCTGACCGGCGCGATCGTCCTGCTCAAGGGCCATCACACGGTCATCGCCGCCCCCGACGGGCACGTCGTTCTGCCTGCACCGGGGCCAGGCACCCTCGCCACGGCGGGTTCCGGGGACGTGCTCGCCGGGATCCTCGGCACGCTCGCCGCGATCACCGCCGCCCACGGCCGCTACGATAGCGACGATCGGACGCGTCCACCCCGCGAGTGGGCTCGTCTGGCCGGACTCGGAGTGCTTTTGCACAACGAGGCCGGCCGGCGCGCGGTGACCGCGTCCGGGTTCGCCGATGCCCTCGCCGAGGTGGTCGGCGAACTCATCCACGGCACCGACGCTGGGGGATCGGCCTCGTCCGGCCCCGGCAGCAGATCCCGATACTGCTGGTCGACGGGGGTCGGCGGTAGTCTTATCCAGTGACAACTTTCGACATCCCCGAGGCTCTCGTCCGGGCCGAGATCGACGAGGCGGCCCTGCGCGACAACGCCGCCGTCCTCGCCGATCGCCTCTCACCCGCCCGCCTCAAATGCGTCGTCAAAGCCAACGCCTACGGCCACGGCATCGACCTCGTCGCACCCGCTCTCTTCTCGGCAGGTTGGCGCGAGTTCTGTGTGGCCACGATCCCGGAAGCCCTTCGCCTGCGCAGCCTGCTCGGCCCCGAAGCGCAGATCCTCGCCTGGCTCTACGGACCGACCACCGACCTCGACGAGGCGGTGCACGCTGACATCGAACTGGGAATCTCGACGGTCGGAGCCCTCGACCGGCTCGCCGAGGCGGCCCGCCGCACCGGCGTCACAGCCCGAGCTCATCTCAAGATCGACACCGGACTCGGCCGCAACGGACTGTCCCCGGAGGCTCTTGTCCGCGCCTTCGACTGGCTGCGCCGCCACGCCGAGGACAGCCGCACTGATGACGCCGAAGACGGCGACGCTGCTGCCGATCTCCGCATCGTCGGAATCATGAGCCACTTCGCCGTCGCCGACGAACCCGAACGTCCAGAGACCGCTGCGCAGAGCGCGGTCTTCTCCTCCGCCCACGGGCAGCTGCGGGCAGTGCTCGACGCCGCGGACGGCCGCTTCGGCGAATCGGACGACCTGGATGTGCACATCGCGAACTCACCGGGAGCGCTCACCCTGGGACCGTGCCCGGGCACCTCGGCGCGGGTGGGGCTCGCCCTCTACGGTCTGTCCCCGCTCGAAGACGGAGATCCGACGGCTCTCGGACTCCGGCCGGTCATGCGGCTGACCTCCAGCGTCATCAATCTCAAGGACATCCCAGCAGGTCACGGTGCCTCCTACGGGCTGACGTTCACCGCCGCGACCGATACCCGGTTCGCGCTCGTGCCCGGTGGGTACGGGGACGGACTGCCGCGGGCGGCATCCAACCGCGCCGAGGTGGCCATCCGGGGTCGTCGTTACCCCGTCGTCGGTCGGATCGCCATGGATCAGATGATCATCGACATCGGTGCCGGCAACGATGAGGTGGCCATCGGCGACGAGGTCGTCATCTTCGGTCCCGGTGGGCCGAGCGCGGCCGAATGGGGGACCTGGGCGAATACGATCAACTACGAGATCGTCACTCAGCTCAGTGCCCGCGTCGACCGGGTCGCCCGGAAGGGAGACGACCGATGAGGGTCCATCTCGAATCCCTGGAGCAGATGCGCTCCTTCGCTGCGGCCCTGGCCGACCACTTGCGCGCCGGCGACCTGCTCATCCTCACGGGCAACCTCGGTGCGGGGAAGACGACGTTCACGCAGTCGCTGGGCAAAGCCCTCGACGTGGCCGGGCGGATCACCTCGCCGACGTTCGTCATCGCCCGCGAGCACCCGTCTCGCTCGGGCGGCCCTGCCCTCGTTCACGTCGATGCGTATCGGTTGGCCGACGGGGAGGAGCTCGAAGACCTCGACCTCGACTCCGAACTGGATGAGTCGATCACGGTGGTCGAATGGGGAGCCGGCCTGGCCGAGCAGCTCAGCAGCGACCACCTTGACATCACCATCACCCCGGTATGGGACGAAGACGCGGGGGACGACGACTCGGTCGGCATGGACGACGAGGACGAGGTGGAGGACGAACGGCGCACCGTCGACGTCACCGGCCGCGGGGATGCATGGATCGAACGCATGCCGGCGGTTGAAGCCGCTGTCTCGGCGCTGGCAGGCCTACGAGTCGACGACCCGGCCTCGGCAGATCTGCCTGCCGAGGACTTCGCGGATGAGGGAGACGAATCATGATCATTCTGGCCATCGACACCTCGCAGTCGGCCTCTGTGGCCCTCGTGGATACGGACACCGGTTCGGTCATCGCCGCTGAACAGGCCGATGACCAGCGTCGACACGTTGAGTTCATCGGTCCTGCGCTCGCCGGCGTGCTCGCCGAGGATGCCCAGCCCGAACTCGTCATCGTCGGCATCGGACCCGGACCCTTCACCGGTCTGCGAGTAGGAATCGCCGCCGGAATCGCCGTCGGCCAGGCCCGCGGGATTCCCGTCAAGGGACTGCTGTCCCAGGCCGCGATCGCCGAAGAGTTCGTCCGCAGGGCAGAAGGCTCCCCAGCACCTGCGTCGGAGGCCGCGTCGCCCGCCGCGGACGCCTCCGGCCGCCCCGTCATCATCGCCTCGGATGCCCGCCGCAAAGAGGTCTATTTCAGCGTCTACGACTCCGCCGACGCCACGCTGAACGCCGGACCGTTTGTGGCCAAACCGGCCGAGGTCGCTTCAGTTCTCGCCGATAACGGCTTTCGGCTCGAGACGATCGAGGACAGGCTCGGCCGTGGGTTCCTCCTCTATCCGGACATTCTCGGAGAGCCGAGCGTCGAGTCCATCACCGACCCTCGTGCCGAATACCTTGCTTTCGCCGCGGCACGGGAACTCGCCGCCGGCCAAGAGCTTGCCGAACCGATTCCCGAATACTTGCGAGACGCCGATGCGAAAGCGACCCCGGTACGCGAGAGCTCATTGAAATGACCTCCACGACCATCGCCGAGCTTCCCTGGTGGGACCTCGCCGAGGTGGCCGACCACGACGCGGCGATTTTCGGTCCGACCGCATGGTCGCTCGGCTACTACTGGTCGGTCAAGGCGCAGAACGGCACGGTCATGCTCGCCGCCAGGATCGCCTCGGCTGGGGAAACGAATGTGGACGGCGCAGACACGGATAGTGAGTTCACCGCCTCCGCGGGGGAATTGGCCGGGTGGATCGTCATGTCCGGCGCCGGTGCGGAAGCCGATGTGATGACGATCGCCACCACCGAGGCGGCACGCGGCCAGGGCATCGGCCGCGCCCTGCTGCAGGCGGGAATCGACTGGGCGAAGAACCGCGGAGCCGAGGTCGTCCACCTCGAAGTCGATGAACGCAACACCGCAGCCATGGGGATGTACGCATCCTTCGGCTTCGAAGAATGGGGACGGCGCCCGGACTACTATCCGGGAGCCGCGGGAATCCTCATGCGTCTGCGGATCGGCGCCTGATCCTTCTCTAATGGCACCCTAGGCGACTGGAACCGTGCGCTGCTCGGTCGCCTCGGTGAGGTCGACGAGCAGTGCTTCGTTGAGTCGGAAGGCCTGCATCGTCTCGTCGATGACGATCTGCTCATCGCCGCCGGTCGCTGCCACCCGGTCGAGGCGGCTGCGGTAAGCATCCTTGTACGGCTTGGTCTTGCCGAGCTCTGCGAAGTCCCACATCGTCAGCGAGGTCGCTGGCAGACCGTAGTGCCGGCCCATGATGGTGCCGATCGCCTGACCGCCGGAGAGGTCGCCGAGGTAGCGAGTGTAGTGGTGGGCGATGACCTGCTCGGCCCGTTCGAGTCCCGAAAGCTGCGCGGCATAGGCGGTGGCACTGGGCATGACAGGCAGCTCGGCGCCGTCGAGCGCGGCCAGGTCGGCGGCGATGCGGTCGGCCCGGAACAGACGGGCGTCGAAGAACGGCGCGAAGACCGGATCCTCGGCGAACTCCCGTGACTTCGACTCGAGCACTCCGTATATGACGTCGTACTGCTTGAGCAGAAGAGCGTAGGCCCTAGCGTCGAGGTGTCCTTCCATGAGGTCGACCATGAATGTGGTGTGTTCGACCTCGTCGTGGATGGCGGCGGTGCTGGCTTTGAGGCGAGCGGAGAACGGTTCAGACATGATGTTTCCTTGGGGGAGTGCGGCCAACGGAATGCTGGTTCGCCGCCGAGGCGGTGTGATCGGCATCATTGCGTATCTATAGCTTCTGCTGCTTGGGCACATCAGCGGCGGGCTCGGTCTTCTACGCTGGCTGGCGGTCTTGGACTCGTTCGCGTTTCGCATCGATGGCCTCGGCCGCGTTCTTCAATGCGACCTCGAATGCAGGTCGAAATCGACACTTTGCGCAACCTGCGTGATGCCCTGCAGGCCGAGGCTGACATCGCGGCCGAGCGAATCACCGAGCACTCCCAAGAGCACTTGGACGCGAAGAAGCGCGAGGCGTTGAAACAACAGCGTCGTGCCGCGATAGCCGAGAGAGGCGGCCAACGCCCGTTCTCTCGAAGAGAAGATGCACGCAGCCGAGAAGGCCGAGCAAGAACGACTGGCGAAACAGGAGCGCGCTCAAAAGTGGCTCTACGATGATCCGGTCAACATATCCAGATAAATTGCTATCAAGTTATCTGAACGTTACTTGATTTCCCCGTTCTCCCATTCGTGCTGCCGCTCCTGGGGGAGAGCTTCGAGTTTGTATTTCAAGGGCTCAAGCAGCACCGTCATGGCTGCCGAGCAAAATACCCAGACTAAGAGCAGCCTGAGCAGGTGCGCGAAGTTCTCAGGTAGCCCGGCAAAAAGGTTCGTATTGGTCTCGATGCTTGGCAGTGCCAAGCCGCTCGGAAGGAGATTGACTGTGACCTCACTTCCTGGAGCGACAAGCCCGAACGCAAGGATTGCCGCAGCGGACCCGAGCTGCCAATTTGCAATCCGTTTGAGAAGGAGCAGAGATCGCAACGTGCCCCTATGTTTTAGGTCAAGGGGTAGCCGCCAGATTCTTCAAGAATATTCGGTAGGAGTCGAAAGGCAGGGGTGATCGGTCTGGGAACCAGCTCCGGGACTGATCTGGTACTCCGCTACGGTTCGGTTCAGGCGGCGGTCGCCACCTCGGGTGTATGGAAGTAGGAGCCGTCGCGAAGCATCGCATACAGCACATTGCAACGGCGGCGGGCCAGGGCGATCAGTGCTTGGTTGTGCTTCTTATGCTCGGCACGTTTCTTGTCGTAATACGCCCTCGACAGCGGGTCTTTCAACGCCGCGAACGCGGATAGGAACAACGCTCGTTTGAGGATCTTGTTCCCTCGCCGCGAGGAATGGTCGCCTCGGATCGAGGTTCCTGACCGCCATGTCACCGGTGCAAGGCCGGCATAGGAGGCGAGGTGTCCGGCTGATTCGAAGTCCTTACCCACGACCTCGGTGAGGATTCTCGCTGCTGTCCTGATGCCGACTGCCGGCATCGACGTCAGGAGTTCGAAAAGCGGATGCGCTTCGACTAGCTCCTCGATGCGGGCGAAGACTTCGTCTCGCGACTGGCGTGTCTGCGCCAACGAGGTCGCCAACTGGGGCAGGACGAGCCCAGCGGCGTCGGTGCCCGACACCACCACGGTCTGCTCGTCCAAGGCGGTGAAGATCGCCGCGGCCCATCGTTTCCACGCCCTGGGTGCCTGTCGACGTAGCAGTGTCTCGACGCGGTGTTTGCCGGCATGCCGCAGTGCTTTCGGTGTCGGGTACTTCGCCAGCAGCGCCAGCATGGCGGGATGATCCAAGTGAGGGCCGATGACGGTCTCCAGCCCGGGGTGGATCTGGGTGAGCAGACCCCGGATCCGATTCGACGTCGCCGTGGCCTGTTTCGCGAGGTCATCGTCGTAGCCACACAGCATCGACAACTCGGCGACGTTCTCATCCGCCACCCGGATACCCCGCAAAGTGTGGGGCATCGTGCGGGCGGCTTCAGCGATGATCGCGGCATCACGAGCATCCGTTTTCGCCTCACCGGGGTGTAGGTCGGCGATGCGGCGCATCGCCAACCCGGGCAGATAGGCGACCGTGATGGACTCGGCCTGGGCGACCGCGACCGGCAAGGCGCCGATGG
>NZ_JBQDYQ010000032.1:25106-37276 GCF_052105255.1 Brevibacterium sp. | reverse complement strand
AGGAATAGTTCGCCTCATAGACATCCTGGATGACCACCATCAGTGCTTGGTCCCGACGGGCCCTGGCTGATGGTTGACGCTTCTTGAAGGCGTAATACGAGCTCACAGCAATCCGTGCAGCAGTCCCGGACAGGGCGCGCACGATTGGCTCGACTCCGAACTCGTGACGATGATCGTCGATGAAAGCGACGATTCCCCCGCAAGCGGGAGGTACCCCCTCTTCGATGGGCGGTCGAGCTCCGCCGCGAAGAAAGCCGACGCTCTCTTCAAAATCTCGTTGGCCCGCTTCGCTTCGGCCAGCTCAGCCCGCAGCCGACGGTTCTCCGCTTCCAGGTCGACCGACTCGGCCGGTGTAGCTTTGCCGGAATCCTTATGCTTGCGCACCCAGACTCGCAAGGTTTCTTTACTCAGACCGAGTTCGTTCGCGACGCGAGTGATCGCTCCGTTCGCGCTGTCCGGATCGGCCTGGGCATGGATGACGAGCTCGACGGCACGAGCCTTGAGTTCGTCGGTGTATTTCACTGGCAAGAGAGAATCTCCTTCTTCCAATCTCCCTGCCTCTATTATCCCCGGGGCGATTCAGCATTCCAAGATGGCCTTGTGCCCGGTGATGTCTTGGCCGGTGCAGGTGAGGTCGAGGGTGTCGAGTCGGCAGAATGTCGTGAGGTCAGGGGTCGAGAAAGTAGGCTTGGCCACGTCGAGGTCTTTCGGATGGATTGTGTGAGAACTTCCATCATCGGAAGACCTCGACGTCTATCCGCGCAGCGACTCGCCGTGTCCTGGAATCACCGATCTACACTCTCAATTACGAAGAGCCACCTATCTACGGCCCCTCCGTGATTGGTGCGCCCACATGCACAGGTGCATTTGCTACTCATATCGGCTCCCTGACATGACTCAGTACACTTCTTCCCGGTCACCTTGGTTTCCTTCATCAGTAGGCACTTCCCGAACTCAGGGATGAAGTAGTGCTCCAGGAGTACGTCAAAGTACGCAAAAGGGATGATGAACGATCTTGGATTGAAGCGGTCTCTGTCGGTCACGAATACGCGGGGATTGGTGTATCCGGCGTGATCAATCATGGTCTGCCTGATGAAGTAGTCCTCTGAGAAGACTCCCCTCCTCTTCGGCACGGTGACGAACATTCCTTTGCATTCGTATCGCCATTCCACCTTCACGAAATCAAGTTCTTCGTTTGACATTATTTCTCCATTCATTTCCTTTGCTAAGTTTATCGGACATACACTATTCTAACATAAATCTGTTTTGAAAGATTTTGGCAAAGAAAAAACCCTCCAGGTGTCCAGTCTGGAGGGCGAGAAGTAATGCATCTATATCTATTATATCAAAATCTAACCGGCTCTACCGGAAATGAGGACCAGCCCCCTACTTAGTAGGAGACCGGCCCTTTCGGTTATTGACGGGTTTTATACATTCATCTTGTCAGAGGTTGAAGAATTGCGTCCACCAACAAAGAGGATGATCGTCCAAGCGATTGCTCCCAGAATGAAGGGTGAACTGACTACCCAACCTATAAGCATGAACGCATTGACGGTAATCCAACCATCTTCGGCAGTTCCAGCCCATACTGATGCACCAATGCACGCAATCAGCAGTAACACAGCAATGACTACCAGTAGGATGTACAGCACTCTAACGAAAATATTTCTTGGCATCACCTGGGGCTTCCTTTCCCTTTGTAGTGACTCTTTCCGCCAGCTCGAACAGCCTCAAAGTAGATCACGGCCACTGTGTAGCATGAGGCTTTTCCGCTCTTCTTCTTTTTACATATTCCCTTCATGTTCGCGCGAAAATCAGTATCGCAACGAATACGATCCTCTTTGGAATCTTTACTGTAACACCGATCATGCTTGTCACAAGCTGGTTTAAAGAGCTTATTCCACTTACTCGCGGCCTTTTTAAGAGCCTTCGGTGTCGAACAGCCGTTTGGTGCGGCCTGTGCCGTAAGACCACTGTTCTCAAACTCACTGATTAGGGCTTCTTCCGAGATATCGCCTTCGACTTCGATTCCGTCTGCCCTAGCCTTTACAAGAGCATCGTGAAGACGGCTGACCGCTTCGCGGTCTATGTCTTCGCTCTCCGTCGCTGATGACGCGGTGACACCGACAGTCATCGTCAGCGTCAACACAGCGACAAGTGCGACCAGATACCGCGTGGTCAGGGCTACAACTTTCATGGGGATGGGGTTCCTTCCGGCGAATCAAAAGTAGTTGCTTCTCTAGGGTTGCATCACTACCAAAGAACCCGCATCCCACAAAAGGATGAAATTTGGTAGTTTCTTTTTCAATTGAAATTCCCCGCCTCCTACTGGGAGACGGGGAACTCGCCGGGTTGGTTTCAGCCGCGAGCTTCAGGCTTACCGGCATCGGTCCACTTCTTAATCAGGTCAGCCGCGATACGCCCACGGTCCGCAACCTTCTCACCCTGCTCCTGTAGCCAAGCGCGGCACTGTGCAAGCTCTTCTGAGGACAGGCCCGAGCCTGAGGAGCTGGCGGCCCGAGAACGGCGCGTGACCGATACCTGAGGTTCATCCACCTCGGCCTCTTGCACGAGATCATCCAGGTACTCTTCAACGCGCTTGTATTCGTCCTTGGTCAGAGCCAAGTTGTAGCTACGGCCCTTCCAAGTGACCTCCGCGCGAGCCAGGTCTTTCTCTTCAACCTGGTCCCCGGAAACGTCTGAGACGTAAATGGTCTTGGTGATGATTGCCATGAGTACTCCTTAATAGGGGGTCTAACATGATCAGGCTACAGGCTTACCCTCTTTAATCCAAAGCTTCAGGTACTCGAACTTAATATTTCCTCTTACGGAGACCTTCTCCTCATAGCCGTTTGCCCTCAGCCAAGCTCTCGCCTGTTTGGTCTTCTCACTACTCAAACCCTGAGTGTTTGCCTTCTCCACCTTTGCAGAACCGTCATAACTCATTTTTTCCTGAGTCAGTGTGTAACCGGCTTTGCCAATGATGGAGAAGGACTGATCCGGATTGAGCGTGCACTTCTCTACAAGCTTGGTACGCACGTACAAAGCCCACTCAGAAGGAGACATGTCCTCCTTGTGCTCCAAGGCTTGCTGATCGACTTCCAGAGGAGTTGCTAGAGCTAGCTCCCCTTCCGCCTCACTCAGTTTGATCTCAGCGGTTTTCACATCTTCGCGTCTAGCCTCAAGAATCTCCTTGCTCTCCTCCAGACTCAGGCCTAGTACGGTGACCGTCTCAAGGAACTCCTGAAGCTTGCTCTTAGCCGCTGTGAGAGCGTACTCAGCTTCTTTTACGTCCTCCTTGAGCTGTGACTGTGTTTCCGCGTCCGGGAGAGCCGCTACGATCTGGTCCATGTACTGAGAGACAAACAGCATGAAGGCATGATCCGCTTGGAGCCGATAGATTGCCTTCTGTTTGCATGTGCCTTTGTTGCGCCGATGTAGGCAACCTAACCGCGTAGCTCCGTCTTTGTTTCGCTGGATCATCCCTACCGGACCTCCACACGATCCGCAGACCATGAGACCCGAGAGCGGCCACTCAGGGTATTTGTTCCTAGCCGGTGCTTTGGAATTCTGATTCCTCCGCGCCTCAAAAGCTGTGTATAGCTCCTTGGAGATAATCGGTTCATGAGAACCAGGGAATTCTTCTCCCTTGAACTCGATAACTCCGGTCTGGAATTTCTTCCGCATGAGACCGATCAGAGTAGGGAATGCCCAGGCATCAGTTCGGTCTGTAATCGTCGGAACACCGGCCTCATTCCATTCAGCCGTAATCGCACCAAACGATTTCCCGCCCACGTAATCCGGCTCTTCGCAGTTGAGGGTGTAAAACCGGGTGCGCGTCGCTACCCGGAAACAGGTCGAGGTCTTCCGAAGATGGAAGTTCCTACACTCTCCAACCGGAAGACCTCGACTTGGATCAGCCTACTTTCTCCGCCCCTGACCTCACCACCTTCTGCCACCTCGACACACTGAACCTCTCCTGCGTCGGCCAGCAGCTCACCGAACACGAAGCGCTCCTCCTGTGCACACCGACGAACACCGACGACTGGTGCCGAAAATGCGGCGGCCACGGCGCGCCCCGAGACACCGTCACCCGCCGCCTGGCCCACGAACCCTTCGGCCACCGACCCACCACCCTCCACATTCGGCTCCGCCGCTACAAATGCCTCGAGTGCGGGCACGTCTGGCGCCACGACACCGCAGCCGCGGCACCGGCCCGAGCGAAGATCTCCCGCACCGGACTGGCCTGGGCACTACGAGCCCTCGTCGTCGACCACGCCACCGTGTCCGTGATCGCGAAGAAGCTCGCCGTGTCCTGGCACACCGCCAACGACGCGATCCTGGCCGAAGGTCACCGTGTCCTCATCGACGACCCCACCCGGTTCGACGGCGTGACCGTCATCGGAGTCGACGAGCACGTGTGGCGGCACACGCAACGCGGGGACAAGTACGTCACCGTGATCATCGATCTCACCCCTGTCAGGGACAAAACGGGCCCCGCCCGGTTGCTCGACATGATCGAGGGACGGTCGAAAGCGGAGTTCAAGACCTGGCTGGCGGAGCGATCGCAGGAATGGCGGGACGGGATCGAGGTCGTGGCGATGGACGGGTTCACCGGGTTCAAAACCGCGGCCGCCGAGGAGCTGCCGACCGCAGTCGAAGTGATGGATCCGTTCCACGTCGTCAAGCTCGCCGGCGATGGTTTGGATGATGTGCGCCGCCGAGTCCAGCAGGAAACACTGGATCATCGGGGGGAAGAAGGGTGACCCGTTGTATCAAGCCCGTCGCACCTTGCATACGGGGTGTGAGTTCCTCACCGAGAAGCAGCAGAAGAGGATCGCTGAATTGTTCACAAACCCTGACCATGCCGATGTGGAGGTGACGTGGAGTGTGTATCAAGACATCATGAGCGCTTACCGGAATCCGGACCGCACGGTGGCCAAACGGATGCTGGAGTCGGTAATCGCATCGATCTCGTCGGGAGTACCTGCAGGTCTGATTGAGTTGCGGAAGTTGGGCCGCACGTTGAAGAAAAGGGTAGGAGATGTGGTGGCGTACTTCGATCGGCCGGGAACCTCGAACGGCCCCACCGAGGCTTTAAATGGGCGTCTGGAGCATCTGTGGGGCTCGGCGTTGGGGTTTCGGAATCTGACGCACTACATCGCCAGGAGCCTGCTCGAAGCCGGAGGATTCAGGCCCCGGCTACACCCTTAAACGCGAAGAGCCCGATATGTTTCCGATCCTCAAGGAGAAGGCCAGACAGCCGGCAGGCTCGCTGTCGGGCGGGCAGCAGCAGATGGTCGCGATCGGCCGAGCACTGATGTCGGATCCGAGTCTGCTGATCCTGGATGAGCCGTCGATGGGCCTGGCGCCCATCATCGTCGAGCAGGTCCTCGAGTCGGTCGCCCAGATCAATCGCAACGGCATCGGAGTTCTGCTCAGTGAGCAGAACGCGAAGGCATCACTGGCAATCGCCCACAGGGGATACGTCCTTGCCGAGGGGCGGATCGTCCTCGCCGATGATGCCTCCCGGCTGCTCGACAATCCTGACGTGCAGGCGGCCTACCTCGGACTCTGACGGGCGCACGGGGCCCACCCGTTGAGAAGGACACCGGTGCGGATGAGATCTCGCCGAGGCGGCTCGGCCACCTCGGCGAGATTTCGCTGAGTTCGTCTGCCGGTTCGTTCCGGTCTGTCGATCCGGCGTGTGATCAGCCGTGAATCGGCAGTCCGGCCAGCTCAGTGCGACCGACCTTGCCGGTTCACTCGTCGAGGAACCGCGAGACGTCCCCGGCTCCGACGCGAGCCACCTCTGGGTACTTGCCGGTGAAGTCGATGACCGAGGTCGGCACGACTCCGGGGACTCCGGACTCGATGACGATGTCGAGGTCATTGCCGAGCTGGTCCATGACATCCTCGGCGTGGGTCAGCGGATCCTCATCGTCGGGCAGCAGCAGCGTCGAGGACAGGATCGGCTCCCCCATCGCCTCGACGAGTGCGAGTGCCGTGACGTTCTGCGGGATCCGAGCTCCGACCGAATGCTTCTTCGGGTGCATCATCCGGCGCGGAACTTCCTTCGTCGCCTTCATGATGAACGTGTACGGTCCCGGCGTCATCGACTTGATGGCACGGAAGTCGGAATTGTCGACGATGACGAACTGACCCAGCTGGGCGAAGTCGTGGCACATGAGTGTGAAATGGTGCTTCGAACCGAGTTGTCGGATGCGAGTGATCCGCTCGATGCCGTCCTTGTTGTCCAAGGCGCAGCCGAGGGCATAACAGGAATCCGTGGGATAGGCGATCAGGCCACCGTTCCTGAGTGACTCAGCGGCCTTCTCGATCAGTCGGTCCTGCGGGTTCTCCGGATGGATATTCAGTAGTGTCGCCATACTTCATGCTAACCACTCTGCCGTCACAGTGCGAGGGCTCGAGGCGACAAACGGCCGGAAAAGCGAGAATGTGGGATTCACCGGACCGCGGGCAGTCTCAGACCGTAGCCGCCGAGCGCTTCCGCCGCCCCCGCTGACTCGTCAGTGCGCAGCCTGATGCTTCTTCAGGCCCTTGACCAGTTCGGCGCGTCCGGTGTCCGGATCGGAGGCGAGAAGGATATTGACCCACCTGGCCTTCGGGTCAGCGTCGACCAGCAGGGCCTTGATCAGCAGGGTCGCCGGCAGCGCCAGCAGGGCGCCGAGCCAGCCGAGGATCCACACCCAGAACAGCAGGGACAGGAACGAGATCAGCGGGGTCACACCCACCGACTCGCCGGTGAACTTCGGTTGGATGATCGCCTGGATGACGAAGTTGAGCACACTGTAGGCGATGACCACCCACAGCGCCGACTGCCAACCGCTGTCGACCAGCGCCAGCAGAGCGGGCGGGATGAGACCGATGACGAAACCGATGTTCGGAATGTAGTTCGTCAGGAACGCGAGCACACCCCACACCCAGATGAGCGGGACGTCGATGATCGCCAGGGCGATGACGTCGAGGAATGCGACGATGAGGCCGAAGACCGTCGCCACCACCCAGTAGCGGCGGACGCCGCTGGCGAAGTCGCCGATCGACGCCGACAGTGACGGCTTGACGTCGAGCAGCATCGCCATCCGCTTGTCGATGCCCATCGAATCCATCGCCACGAAGAACACCGCCATGATGACCGTGGTCAGCAGGCCTGCCACCGACGACAGATTCGTCAGCAGCGGGTAGATGGCGTCGAGCACGGAACGGACATCGAAACCGGAGAGCTGCTGCTGGATCACCGAGGACGTCACTCCGATGTCCGACAGCAGCGCCAGCGCGTTCTGGTACGTGGCGGCGAGTTCGTAGCTGTAGCTGGGGATGAGGATGACGAGCTCGGCGACCGACCACGCGGTGAGGCCGAAGAACGCGAAGATCATGCACAGCACGAGTACGACCGAGATACACGCCCCGATCGCCCGCGGCACCTTGATCCGAGTGAGCAGCCGCTGCACCGGGTAGACGACGATATAGAAGTTCAGGGCGAGGAACACCGGGGCCACGATGTCCTGGAGTCCGCGGAAGAACATCAGCGCATAGGCCAGCCCCGCCAGCGTCACCGCGATCATCAGCGCTCGCGCCGGCGGCCGCGCATGCCAGGGTCGTGGCTCGCCTGCCATGCCGGGTTCGGAGCCGGGTGCGAAGCCAGGTCCCACCGTCACCGAGGCGGCCGAACCGGGAGCGTTCCCCACCGAGGCGGCCGAACCGGGAGCGTTCCCCACCGAGGCGGCCGAACCGGGAGCGTTCCTCACCGAGGCGGCCGGTGCGGCCGTCCCCGACGCAGGGTCCGCGCCTGCGGGCTTCGAGGCCGACGCAGAGGTCGCCGCAGGGCCCGCGGGCTCGGAATTTGCGCCGGGCACCGGTCGTGAGGACGGCGCAGACTCGGCCGGGCGTGCGGCATCGCCGGGCGATCCGGCCGCACCGTCAGCGGAGCCCGATGCACTCGTCTGCTCGTCCTCGTTCATTCAGCGTCCCCGACGCTTCTCACGGATGCGCATCGAAACCTCGATGGGGGTGCCCTTGAAGCCGAAGGTCTCGCGCAGACGACGGATGATGAACCGACGATAACCGGGATCGAGGAAACCGGTGGTGAAGAGCACGAACTTCGGCGGACGCGACTGCGCCTGAGTGCCGAAGAGGATGCGCGGCTGCTTACCACCGCGCACCGGGTGCGGGTTGGCTGCGACGAGCTCCCCGAGGAACGCATTGAGCCGTCCCGTCGGAATGCGAGTGTCCCAGCCGTCGAGAGCGGTCTCCATCGCCGGAACGAGCTTCTCCGCGTGACGTCCGGTCTTCGCCGAGATGTTCACGCGAGGCGCCCACGCCACATGGCCGAGGTCCCGTTCGATCTCCCGCTCGAGGTAGAAGCGACGTTCGTCATCGAGCAGATCCCACTTGTTGAACGCCAGCACCACGGCGCGTCCCGCCTCGACGGCGGTCGTGACGATGCGGACGTCCTGCTCACTCAGCGGGTCCTGGACCTCCATGAGGACGAGGGCCACCTCGGCGCGTTCCAGTGCGGTCTGTGTCCGCAGCGCGGCATAGAAGTCGGCGCCGCTGGCCTGATGGGCACGACGACGGATACCGGCGGTGTCGACGAAGCGCCACTGCTTCCCACCGAGCTCGATGAGCTCGTCGACGGGATCACGCGTGGTGCCGGCGACGTTGTCCACGAGCACCCGGTCGGAACCGATGAGCTGGTTGAGCAGGGAGGATTTGCCGACATTCGGACGACCGACGAGGGCCACCCGACGCGGTCCGCCCTCTTCGACACGGGTGTCGACGGCCGAGACCTCGGGCAGGATCGTCAGCACTTCGTCGAGCAGGTCGGCGACTCCCCGACCGTGCAGAGCCGAGACGGTCCACGGCTGGCCGAGGCCCAAGCCCCAGAGTTCGGCGGCCATGAGTTCGCCGCGTTCGTCGTCGACCTTGTTCGCGGCCAGCAGGACCGGCTTCTTCTTCCGGCGCAGCATCTTCACGACCATCTCATCGGTCGAGGTCGGACCGGTCGTGGCATCGACGACGAGGAGGACGGCATCGGCCATGTCCACGGCGACCTCGGACTGGATCGCAATCCGCGAGGCCATACCCTTCGAGTCCTGATCCCACCCGCCGGTGTCGACGAGGGTGAACTCCTTCGTGTTCCATTCCGCCCGGTAGCTCACCCGGTCACGGGTGACGCCCGGAACGTCCTCGACGACGGCTTCGCGGCGGCCGAGGATGCGGTTGACCAGCGTCGACTTGCCGACGTTGGGGCGACCGACGACGGCCAGCACCGGTGCGGCGCCGAGGGCCTCGTCTTCGTCGTCGTCGAAGCCGTAGGCGCGCAGCAGCGCCCGGTCCTCGTCTTCGAGCTCATAGCTTTCGAGTCCGGCCTCGAGCGCGGTCGCCCGCTGCTCGGCCTCCTCGTCGCTGATGCTCTCGACACGGTCGACGAGGTCGTCGTCGGGTGTCTCATGGAATCCGGATTCGCTCATTGTGAGTCCTTCACCAGCTGCAGCACCGTCTCGACCACCTGGTCGAAGTCGATGTCGCTGGTATCGAGTGTGTACACTCCGTCGGCGGCCTCGAGGAAGCTCGTCGTGGCGGAGTCCTTGGCGTCACGGCCCGTGACGAGGTCTTGGGTGGCGGCGATCGCCTCGGCGTCGGCATTGCCGTGCACTTCCTTCGCCCGGCGGGCCACACGGACCTCGTCGCGGGCGGTCATGAGGATGCGCACATCGGCGTCGGGGGCTACCACGGTCGTGATGTCCCGGCCTTCGACGACGATGCCCTCGGGCGCGGCGGCGATATAGGTCCGCTGCATGTCGATGAGCTCCTCGCGGGCGTCGACGACGCCGGAGACCGTCTGCACGTTCGCGGACACGTCCGCACCGCGGATGTCCTCGGTGACATCGATGTCGTCGACGGAGACGAAGAATTCGTCGGGGCTCAGCGAGATCTCCAGATCCGCACCGCGCACCTGCTCGAGCACGTCGACGGGGTCGGTGACCCCGCGGTTGAGGCACAGCCACGCCATCGCCCGGTACATCGCACCGGTGTCCAGGTACTGGAAGCCCAGCCGACGCGCCACCTCCTTGGCGGTGCTCGACTTGCCCACTCCGGACGGTCCGTCAATGGCTACGACGCTCATACAGTTCCTTCTTTCTCGATGGCGGATTCGGGGATCTGCCATCCCTTCGACAGCAATCCGATCTCCAGCTCCTGCTGGATGGCCGGGACCACGGACACGTCGACCATGCCCAGTTTCCGACCGGAGGCGTGATCCATCCGGAAATCCTCGACATTGACGCCGAGGTCGCCGATGTCCTTGAACAGCCGGGCCAGCATTCCGGGCGTATCCGGAACCAGGATCGTGACAACAGCATAGGTGGTCGGCGGCTGCCCGTGCTTGCCGGGAATCCGGCCGTGGCCTTCGTTGCCCAAAGCGATCGCCTTGGCGAGCAGACCCGTCGACCCGGGGCCGAGTTCGAGAGCGCCGATGACCTCGTCGAGCTCGGTGCGCAGAGCGACGAGCACGGAACGGACCTCCTCGGCGTTGCCGGTCAGGATCTGCGTCCACAGGCCCGGGTCCGAGGCGGCGATGCGCGTGACATCGCGCAGTCCCTGCCCGGCCAGCGAGATCTCCTCCAAGGGCGCATGCCGCAGCTGCGAGGCGACCAGGGAGGAGACGATCTGCGGCACGTGCGAGACCTTCGCGACCGCGGCATCGTGGATGCGCGGATCCAGGTGGAGCACGGAGGCGCCCGTGTCCTCGGCCATGGCGATGACCTCGCCGAGGCGGTCGGCCGGGGTGTCCTCGTCCGAGCAGATCACCCAGGGTCGGGCCGTGAACAGGTCCGATTGGGCGGCGATCGCCCCGGACTTCTCGCGTCCGGCCATCGGGTGGCATCCGATGTAGCGATCGAGCTGAGTGCCCGTGACCAGTTCGCGCACCGCTTCGAGCAGGCGGGTCTTGACGCTGGCGACGTCCGTGACCGTGGCGTTCGGGAAGTCCTCGAGCGCTGCGGCGATGACGCGGGCGGCGACGTCGGGCGGGGTGGCCACGACGACGATGTCCGGGTGTTCGGGCGCACCGACCTGACCGGCACCGAGGTCCGCGGCGAGCTGCTGCGCGGTCGGCGACGTGTCTTCGAGACTCACCTGATGGCCCTGCGCGCTCAGCGCCAACCCCAGGCTGGCACCGAGCAGGCCGGTGCCGATGATATGGACTCTCACAGACCGACGGCCTCGAACAGTGCGCCGACCTCATCGGAGCGCAGCGGGCGGATCTTGCCCTGCTTCTGCTCGTCGAGGACGATCGGTCCGAACTTCAGCCGGACGAGGCGCTCCACCGGGTGTCCGATCTCGGCCAGCAGGCGGCGCACGACGCGGTTGCGGCCGGAGTGAAGAGTGAGTTCGACGACGGACTTGCCGGGGGTCGAATCGACGAGCTTGAAATCATCGACCTTGACGAAGCCATCCTCGAGGTCGATTCCCGCCTTGAGGATGGCTCCGGCGTCCTTCGCCAGCTGGCCCTTGACCTTCGCGAGGTAGGTCTTCGGGATCTCGTAGCGCGGGTGGGCCAGCCGGTTGCTCAGCTCCCCGTCATTGGTGAGCAGGATGATGCCTTCGGTCTCCGTGTCGAGACGGCCGACATGGAAGAGGCGCTCGTTGTTGTTGCGCACATAGTCGGCCAGGCAGGGCCGGCCCTCGGGGTCGCTCATGGTCGACACGACTCCCGCGGGCTTGTTGAGCACGAGGTAGACCTTCTTGGTCTGTGTCGAAATTCTCACTGTGTCCACGTACACGGACTGCGTTTCCGGGTCGATCCGGGTGCCCAGCTCGGTGACGATGCTGCCATCGACCTCGACGCGACCGTCGACGATGAGCTGCTCACAGGCACGACGTGATCCCAGACCCGCCTCGGCGAGCACCTTCTGCAGCCGCACACCCCCGCTGACGTGCGCGTCCGATGTCTGACCGGCACCCGACCCGCCGCTGCTGGAGGCGTGATTGGCCGTCGCTGCGCGTTGTTTTCGGCTGGGTCGGTTCTGGCGCCCGCCGGGGGCGCGGTGATCACGGTAGGGACTCATACATCCATTCTCTCAAATCAATCAGCGACTCGTGACATCTCAGCGGTCGAATCGGAATCGGCGTCGAGATCGTCGTCG
>NZ_JBQDYQ010000032.1:5958-25006 GCF_052105255.1 Brevibacterium sp. | reverse complement strand
ATCGTCGTCGAGGGCGCCGTCGATCTCGGCGAGCACCTCGGTGTCCTGCGCGCCGAGTTCGGCGACGTCGGCATCTTCGGGCAGATAAGGGGCGATGTCCGGAAGATCGTCGATCGCGTTCATGCCCATCGTGTCGAGGAACGTACGTGTGGTGGCATAGAGCAGCGCCGAGGTGGTCGCCTCCTTGCCGGCTTCGACGATGAGTCCGCGCAGCAGCAGAGTGCGGATGACACCGTCGACGCTGACTCCGCGGATGGCGGCGATGCGGGGCCGGGAGATCGGCTGCCGGTAGGCGATGACCGCAAGCGTCTCGAGTGCGGCTTGGGAGAGTTTCGCACTCTGCCCGGCGGTGAGGAAGTCCTTGACGACTTCGTGGTAGTCGCCACGGGAGAAGATGCGGAAACCCCCGGCGACGTGACGGATCTCGAACCCGCGCTGGCGGTGGTCCTCATCCCCGTCGTAGTCGGCTTTGAGGATGCGGATGGCTTCGAGGACGGTGTCTTCGTCGAGGCCGAGGGAGCCGGCGAGGTCTTCGGCGGTCACGGCCGAATCGGTGATCATGAGCACGGCCTCGATGCCGGCGAGGATCTCGTCATCGATCATTCCGCACTCCCCTCTTCTTCTTCGACTTCTTCTTCGTCGCCGCTCCAGTCGCCTTCGGTGCGCAGGTCGACTCCGTCTTCGTTCATCTCGGTCCGGTGGATGAGCAGCCGCCCCAGAGGTTCGGGCTGGTCGAAGTCGCAGAGGCCGACCTTGAACAGTTCGAGCAGGGCGAGGAATCTCGCGACGACGACCAGGGTGTTCTCGGCCGTTTCGAGCAGGTCCTGGAAGTCGACGTCTCCGACGCGCAGCAGGGACAGGATATGCCCGCGCTGCTCGGAGACGCTCACGAGCGGTAAGTGGATATGGTCGACGGCGACGCTGGGCGGGGTGTGATCGCGTTGGAGCACGGTGGCGAAGATTCCGGCCAGTTCGCCGGGACCGATGTTCAGCTCCAGCGGCGGCAGCACGTCCTGGAACTGAGGCTCGAGGTCGACATCGCGGGGGGCGCGGATGGAGCCGGCGGCCATCGCCTCGGCCAGATACCCGGATACGGACTTGTATGCCTTGTATTGCAGCAGCCGGGCGAAGAGGAGGTCTCGGGCCTCGAGCAGCTCGAGGTCGAGGACCTCGTCACCGTCTTCGTGCGGCAGCAGCCGGGCCGTCTTGAGGTCGAGCAGGGTCGCGGCGACGAGGAGGAACTGGGAGATCTCGGCGAGGTTCGCCTGATCCTTGAGCTCGGTGGTGTAGGCGATGAACTCATCGGTCACCTCGGCCAGCGCGATCTCCGTGACGTCGAGGCGACGTTTCGAGATCAGACCGAGCAGCAGATCGAAGGGGCCGGTGAAGTTCTCCAACCGCACCTGGAAACCCTGCGCGGCGTCATCGCCGGAGTCGGCCTCGGTCGGTACGCCGGCCGCCTCCTCCTCGTGGACTGCGGAGTCGCTCAGGGTGCGCCTCCGCGGGCGATGAGCTCCCGGGCCAGTCGACGGTAGGCTTCGGATCCGGCGTGCTTCGGGGCGAAGCTCGTGATCGGTTCGGCGGCCACGGAGGCGTCGGGGAACTTCACGGTGCGGTTGATGACGGTCTCGAAGACCTTGTCGCCGAAGGCTTCGGTGACGCGCGACATGACTTCCTTCGAGTGCAGGGTCCGCGAGTCGAACATCGTGGCGAGGATGCCGTCGACCTCGAGTGAGGGGTTGAGTCGGTCCTGGACCTTCTCGATGGTCTCGACGAGCAGGGCGACACCGCGCAGGGCGAAGAACTCGGTCTCGAGCGGGATGACGACGCCGTGGGCGGCGGTCAGAGCGTTGACGGTGAGCAGTCCCAGCGAGGGCTGGCAGTCGATGAGGATGACATCGTATTCGTCGGCGACCTTCGACAGGGCACGGGCGAGCACCTGCTCGCGGGCGACCTCGCCGACGAGCTGGACTTCGGCGGCGGAGAGGTCGATATTGGCCGGCAGGATGTCGATGTTGTCGAAGTCCGTTCCGACGATGACTTCGTGCGGGTCCAGTCGCGGGTTCATCAGCAGGTTGTAGATGCTGATGTCGAGTTCATAGGGGTTGAGTCCCAGTCCGACGGACAGGGCGCCCTGCGGGTCGAAGTCGACGAGCAGCATCTTGCGGCCGTACGCGGCCAGGGCCGCACCGAGGTTGATCGACGAGGTGGTCTTGCCGACCCCGCCCTTCTGGTTGACCATCGCGATGATGCGGGCGGGTCCGTGCGACGCCAGGGGTGCCGGCTCCGGGAAGTCCTGGGGCTCGCCTGCTGCCGACTTCTGCTGGGGGATATCCAACGCCTCTTGCGTATTCATCTCTCGGATGGCCACCTTTCGTTGCTCTGCGTCCAACCCTACCGCGCCCGAGGGTGCGAGGTCGCGTACACTTCCCGCAGTGTGTCCTCGGAGACTTTCGTATAGATCTGCGTCGTCGTCACCGAGGCATGGCCGAGCAGCTCCTGGACGACGCGGATGTCCGCTCCGCCTTCGAGCAGATGCGTGGCGAATGAGTGCCGGAAGGTATGCGGAGACACCTCGGTACCGATGGCCGCCGCTTCACCGGCGTCCTTGACGATCTGCCATGCCGAGACCCGGGAGAGTCGAGTGCCTCGGGCGTTGAGGAACAGGGCCCCGGCTGGAGCCGAGGATCTCGCTCTCGCCGCCATCGACGGCCGCACCCGCGACACCCAGGCCCCCAGGGCTCGGGCGGCGTGGGATCCGACGGGCACGATCCTCTCCTTCCCGCCCTTTCCGTAGAGCCGGACGAGCCCGGAGTCGAGGTCGAGATCGTCGAGGTCGACGCCCACGGCTTCGGAGATGCGCGCCCCCGTGGCGTAGAGGAGTTCGAGAAGGGCCGCGGCCCGGATCTGGACGGGTTCGTCACCGTCGGTGGTCGCGATCATCGCTTCGATCTCGTCGAGCGCCAGGGCCTTGGGCAGCCGCAGTCCTTCCTGCGGTGGGCTGACCTCGGAGGCCGGATCCGTGGGCGCGAGGTTCTCCCCCAGTGCGAAGGTGTGGAATCGGCGCACCGCGACGAGTGCGCGTGCCCGGGTCCGCGGTGCCAGTCCCGAATCGAGCAGGTGGAGGGCGAAGTTCTCCACCTGCTGTCGATCGACCTCGCCGAGGCGGCTCACCCCGTCGTCGGTCAGCCAGGTGCCGTACCGGGCGAGGTCACGGGCGTAGGCGTCGATCGAGTTCATCGACAGTCCCCGTTCGAAACGCAGGGAGGCGAGATAGGACCCGAATGCGCTCCGCAGGTCCTCGGGAAGGTCCTCCGGCAGCAGTTCGGCGCCGTGCCGAGCCATAGGGTCTCAGTCCTCGCCCGCGCCGGTCTGTGTCGACGGTGAAATCCCGTCACCGGTACCGGTCGTCTCCGCCGTGGCCGAATCGGTGGTCCCGACGGTGGCACCGCGGCCGAAGTCGGGGCGACCGTCGACGAGTCGCCTCGGCGCATCGACGGCCCGCCGTTTGACCGGTGCTCCCGCTGCTTCGGCGCGCAGCACGCGGTCGACCTGAAAGATCGCCAGTTGGGCGATCGCGTTGGTGATCCGCCCGTCGGCCACGGCCTCGAGTGCCTCGTCCATGCCGACCCAGGCGAAGCGGAACCCCGCTTCTTCCTCGCCCCGTTCGTGACGGTCGGCTTCGGGCACGGAGGACAGCCCGCGGGCGAGGTAGAGACGCATCGTCTCGGAGCTGCCGCCCGGGGTCAGGCAGGAGTCGCTGAGCACGTCCCAGTGTGCGGCCGTGAGGTCAGCTTCCTCGATAAGTTCCCTCTTCGCCGCGTCGAGCGGGTCCTCGCCGGGGATGTCGAGCAGACCGGCAGGCACCTCCCACAGTCGGGCGCGGACGGGGTGCCGGTACTGCTGGGCCAGCAGGATCCGCTGGTCGTCGTCGACGACGGCGATGCCGACGGCCCCGGTGTGCGCCATGAGATCGCGGACGAGCCCGGAGGCCTCGGGCAGGTCGAAGGTCTCCTTGCGGATGTCCCACACCGCGCCTTCGTAGACGACCTCGGAGGAGGTGATCGGCGGGATCACCGGTTCGTCGGCGAGGGGCTGTTCATGGTCTGTGCTCATCTCATGGTCTGTGCTCATCGGCGCTCTCCCTGAACTCGACGGTGGTGGAACGGCGAATGCCGCCGGCGCTGGCGCCGGCGGCATTCGCTGTGAGGATGGACAAGGGTCACTGACGCTCGAGTGCGGCGGCGACCAGACCCGCGAACAGCGGGTGCGGTGAGGTCGGCCGCGACTTCAGCTCGGGGTGCGCCTGCGTGGAGACGTAGAACGGGTGCAGCTCAGAAGGCAGCTCGACGAATTCGACGAGCTCACCGTTCGGTGAGGTTCCGGAGAACTCGAGCCCCGCCTCGGCGATCTGCTCGCGGTAGGTGTTGTTGACCTCGTAGCGGTGACGGTGCCGTTCGCTGATCGTCGTCTCCCCGTACACGCCGGCCACGACGCTGCCTTCGGTGAGCTTCGCCTCGTAGGTGCCCAGGCGCATGGTGCCGCCCAGGTCGCCTTCGCCTTCGACGATCGAGAGCTGCTCGGCCATGGTCGCGATGACCGGAACCGTGGTCTCGGGATCGAACTCGGACGACGACGCGGCTTCGAGTCCGGCGACATTGCGTGCGTATTCGATGACCATGCACTGCAGACCCAGGCACAGGCCCAGGGTCGGAATGCCGTGGGTGCGGGTGTACTCGAGTGCGCCGAGCTTGCCTTCGATGCCGCGGATGCCGAAGCCGCCGGGCACGCAGATCGCGTCGAGGCCGGACAGGGCCGCTTCTGCGCCGGCTTCGGTGGAGCAGTCATCGGACTGGATCCACTTGATCCTGACCTTCGCGTCGTTGGCGAAGCCGCCGTGGCGCAGCGCCTCGGTGACGGAGAGGTAGGCGTCGGGCAGGTCGATGTACTTGCCGACGATGCCGATGGTGACGTCCCGGGACGGGTTGTGCACGCGTTCGAGTACCCAGTCCCACTTCGTCCAGTCGACGTCGCGGAAGGGCAGGTTGAGGCTGCGGATGACGAACACGTCGAGGCCGCCGTCGTGGAGGACCTTCGGGATGTCGTAGATGCTCGGGGCGTCGACGCAGGACACGACCGCGTCGGTCTCGACGTCGCAGGCTCCGGCGATCTTCGCCCGGATCGAATCCGGCAGCTCACGGTCGGAGCGGAGCACGATCGCATCGGGCTGGATGCCGATGGAGCGCAGGGTGGCCACCGAATGCTGGGTCGGCTTCGTCTTCAGCTCTCCGGAGGGCCCGAGGTAGGGCACGAGGGAAACATGGATGAAGAACACGTTGTCCCGGCCGATGTCGTGACGGACCTGGCGGGCCGCCTCGAGGAAGGGCTGGGATTCGATATCGCCGACGGTACCGCCGATCTCGGTGATGATGACATCGGGACGGTCCGCCTCGGGGCGTTCGGCCTGAGCACGCATCCGCGCCTTGATCTCGTCGGTGATGTGCGGGATGACCTGGACGGTGTCGCCGAGGTATGCGCCGCGGCGTTCCTTCGCGATGACCGAGGAGTAGACCTGCCCGGTGGTCACATTCGCCGCACCGTCGAGGTCATTGTCGAGGAAGCGCTCGTAGTGGCCGATGTCGAGGTCGGTCTCGGCGCCGTCCTCGGTGACGAAGACTTCACCGTGCTGGAAGGGGTTCATGGTGCCGGGATCCACGTTGAGGTAGGGATCCAGCTTCTGCATGGCCACGGTGAGGCCGCGCTGAGTGAGCAGATGGCCGAGGCTCGATGCCGTCAGACCCTTGCCCAACGAGGAGGCGACGCCTCCCGTGACGAAGATGTGCTTTGCCGTATGTGTGCCGCCAGGGCCAGTTCGATTCACCACGGAATTTGATTCTATCAAAGTCCGGCTCATGAATCCGAGACTGCGTCGACCTCGGCGTACAGATCGAGCAGCGTCTCCGAGATCGCCGCCCCGTTGCTGACGTCGATGACCCGCTTCTTCGCCGCCACGGCGGAGGTTCCGCGTCCGGCCGGGTCATCGAGAAGATGATTGATCTCACGCAGCAGCGCTTCCGTGTCGTCGGCGGGAACGGCCTGCGCGGCCTCTCCCCAGATGCCGGCGCGGCGTTCGCTGCCGATGAAGACCGCCGGCTTCGACAGCTGCATGAGGTCTTCGTGGGACAGACCCGTCATGGTTTCGCTGGCGATGACGACATCAGCGGCGGCGGCCACATCGACGAGGTCGCCGGCCGGCGCCACGAGGACTCCGCGATCGGAGAATTCCCGCGAGATCGTCGAGCGGTCCTTGCCGGTGCCGGTGAGGACGAAGACGACCTTGCGGTCGCGGCGGCGCTGGTTGATCTGGTCGGCGGCGTCGAGGACGGTCGCCAGGGCCGTGTGGTCACGCAGCGCGATGGGGCTGGCGACCATCCAGGTGCCTTCGCTCAGCCCGAGTTCGCGGCGGACCTCGGCCCGCGGTGTGCGCACGGTGAGGTCGACGTCGATGTCCGGGTGGACGAGTTCGGCGCGTTCGACGACCGGAACGCGGCCGCCGTAGTAGTCGACGACGGGTTCGGTCGTGCCGAGGACCGCGGTGGCCGTGCGGCCGACGATCTCGGCTCCGGTCTTCTCGATGACGTTCGCGGAGTCGAAGGATTCGACGGTGGCGACGACCTTCGGGTGCAGTCGTGCCGGCAGACCGGTGAAGGCCAGCCCGGCGAGCGTCGCCGCATGCAGTCCGTGTGCGTGGACGATGTCGACGTGCTGGTAGTACTTGTGAAGGGTGAAGGCGGAACCGGGGTCAGCGGTCGTGAGTCGACGACGGGCGGTGAGCTCGATCTCGCGGAATTCGCCGGCCAGCTCCTCCGGGACCCCAAAGGTCCCCAGCAGAGACCGGTGTGCGGCGACGGCGACCTTGAAACCGGCCCGGAGGTGACCGAGCACGGCGAGCTTCGCCACTTCGACGACGGGACCGGTGGTGTCGGCGAGCACGTGCAGAATCCTGGTGTCTGCGCTCAGTGGGTTGACCTCGCCGGATTCGCTCATTTCCTCATCCTCTTCTTTCGTTCGACGCTGGTTCTAGCCTACCTGGGCAGACACGAGTTCCGTGTAAAGACCTGCGAGTTCTTCGGCGACTTCCCTCTCAGCGGGAAGCTCCGCTCCGCGTGCCCGGGCTCTCGTCCCGAGTTCGGCGCGGCGGGCGGGATCGACAGCGAGTTCGGCCACGGCTGCGGCGAAGGCGGCGTCGTCATCATCATCGATGAGCATCCCCGCGTCGCCGACGAGTTCGGCGGTGCCGCCGGTGGCGGTGGCCACGATCGCCTTGCCGGTCATCAGTGCCTCCTGGAGCACCAGCGCCCGGGCCTCCCAGACGCTGGTGAGCGCGTAGATGTCCGCTGCGGCCGCGAGTTCGGCGACGTTGTCGCGGGGTCCGAGGAAATGCAGGGCCGGAATCGCCGAGGCGGCTGCCGCCTCGGCGTACTGAGCGCGGACGTCGGCGAGCACCTGATCGTCGGCGGCACCGGCGATGAGGGCGACGATCTCACCCTGCCGGTCCCCCGCCCCGAGGCGGGCGAGTGCACGCACGAGCATCGGGTAGTTCTTCTGTCTGGCGACGCGACCGACGGCGAGGACGATGAGGGCCCCGGGGTCGAAGTCGAATTCCTCGGCCAGTCCCGCACGGGTGGCGGCGGCCGCCTCGGCGGACACCTGAGTCACCTCGGGAGCGGCGGCCGGGAGGAAGCGTGCGGTCTGCGCGCCGAGTTCGCGGGCACGGTCGACGAGGTCGGTGCTGGCGCCGAGGACGAGGTCGGCTCCGCGGGCGAGCATCGTCTCGACCCGGGTTTCGACCCGACCGCGCAGTCCCTGTCCGCTGGCCTGGTTGTGCAGGCTGAGGACGAACTTCGGGCGGGTCTTCAGTGTGCGCAGGGTCAGCAGGGTGATGAGCCCGGCCCGGAAGCCGTGGGCGTGGACGATCTGCGGGGCGAAGCTGCGCAGGAGTGTGCGCTGCCGGCGGACGAGGGCGGCGTCGGAGGCGCCGATTCCGGTGCCGAGTTCGAGGACGCCGAACCGGACTCCGGGCAGCAGGGAGAAGCCGAAGTGCTCGTCGGTGGCGGCCGGTCCGATGACGCCGATCTCGTGGCCGGCGGCGGCGAGGTCACGGGCGAGTGCGTGCACATGGGTGCCGACTCCCCCGGTCGAGGTGCCGATGGCGAAGACGATCCTCATGAGTCTTCCTCCCTGTCGGTGTCGTGGGGTCCACAGTCACTGCGGCTGGATCCATGGTCGCTGCTGCTGAGTCCGTGGTCGGTGGTGAGCGTACCGGTCGCGTGCGCGGTCGTCTCGTCGTTGACGCCGGCCCGATTGCGGTCGGCCAGCAGACGGCGGACTTCGCCGAGGAATCCGCGGTCGATGACGAGCACGATGAGTCCGAAGACCACGCAGCCGAGGAGGGCGGCGATGATTCCCGCGATGACGGCCGAGCTCGCGGAGTTGTCGAAGAGTCCCCCGAGCCACTGCGAGGTCACGACTCCGGCGGTGCCGGCGACGACGGCGGCCCCGAGCGCGAGCAGCGACCGCCGCCCGACGAAGGCGAGTCCGGTGGGACCGAGGACGCGGCGCATGTTCACGAGCAGGAACACTCCGGCCACGGTCATGCCCAGCACATAGCCGCTGCAGATGCAGATGAGGGTCAGCCCGGGGTTCCCGTTCGCACCCGCGACCAGGATGGCGCCACACATGCCGACGATGACGAGGATCCACCCCGTCGTCGTGGCGGCGGCCGAGTGGCGGGAGCGTTCGAGGGCGTAGAAGACGCGAGTGCCCCAGGCGACGAAGGACCAGCCCGGCACGGCCAAGGCCATGACCATGATCGCCGTGGCCATCGAGTCGAAGGGGGCGGCGGATTCGCTTTCGGCGTCGATGGCGATGAAGAAGGTCTGCAGCGGCCCTGCCGCCGAGAGCAGGATGACGGCGCCGAGTCCGCCGATGGCGATGATGAGAGCCGTCGTCGTCGAGGTCACCGAGCGCAGACGCACCCCGGCCTGTCCACGTCGCTCAGCGGACGCCTCGGGGTCGGTGGATCGTCCCACCCAGGTCGACAGGGTCGGGAAGATCACGGTCGCCACGGTCACGGCGAGCACGGCGTAGGGCAGGAGGTAGACGGCGTTGATGTAGCTGAAGAGCACGAGCGTGCCGTCCCCGCCCGAATGGTTCGCCAGGCTCAGGGTCGCGAGCACCGCGGCCTGCTGGGCGAGCAGGGCGGACATTCCGGCTCCGGCCAGGCGCAGCGCACGGTGGGCGACGCCGGGTGGGAAGGAGAAGGTGGGGCGCAGCTTCAGCCCGGTCGAGGCCATCGGCAGTGCCAGCGGCAGGGCGAGGGCGGCGACGCCGCCGGTGGTGCCCCAGCCGAGCCAGCCGAGGTGGGACTGCCAGGTGTCGTCGCTGCCGCCCACGACGCTGTAGGCGATATAGCTGCCGATGACGACGAGGCTGGACAGCAGCGGGGCGAACGCCGGCCACAGGAACTTGCGGTGGGCCTGCAGGACTCCGGTGAGCACGGCGCCGATTCCGTAGAGGACGAGCTGCGGGGAGAACATGAGCAGCAGCTCGACGGTCGCCTGCACTCCCGCGGCGCTCGTCTGCTCATCGACGAGGATCCTCGCGATCTGCGGGGCGAAGACGGCCAGCAGGATCGACAGCGGCAGGGTCACGCTGACCGCCCAGGTCAGCAGCCCCGAGGCGATGCGACCGGCGGTCTCTCGGTCCGATCTGGCCAGGGGGACGGCGAGCAGCGGGATGACCGCTCCGGCCAGGGCGCCGCCGGCGACGACCTCGAAGAGGATGTTCGGGACCTGGTTGGCGCTCTGGTAGGCGGTGCCGACGGTGCCGGCGCCGACGGTCGCCGAGAACACCAGCCAGCGTAGGAAGCCGACCAGTCGGGTCAGCAGGGTGATGATCGATACGAGCAGCGCCGTGGCGGCGAGGACTCGAACGAGCTTGTTCACTGAACCTCGCGGCCGAACGAGTCGATCTCCCGCAGACCCGGGGTCGATTCGATGACGGAGGTGAAGGACACTTTCTCACTGGCCAGGGTGAGTCCGGCGAGGACGGCGAGGATGAGGCGTCGCTGTGCCGGTGTGGCGGTTTCGGCGAGGATCACGCCGATCGCCGCGCCCAGGGCGTTGGCTCCGGTGTCGCCGAGCATCGCATCACCGGCGAGGTCGTCTGGCCAGGCGGCAGCCGTGGCTCCGGCGATCGCCCCGGCAGGCGCCCAGGACACGCGGCGATCGTGGTCGGTCAATGCGAGGGTCAGCGCTCCGGCCTTGAGGGCCCGTCCGGGACGCAGATCGAGGAGGTTGAACAGGTTCGCCGAACCCGCGATCACTCCCCCGGTGACGACGATGTCCGCGGCGGCTGCGTACCAGGGCCGGTCGGGTGTCGAGTGGGTGGAGCCGAAGAGTCCGGTCGGGCGGGTGCGGCTGCGCAGGATCGCGGCTGCGGCGATCGAGGCGAGTGGGATGCCGGTGATCTTGATCGTCCCGGTCGTGATCTGACCGCGGGCCAGCGCGGACAGGTGCCCGCGCAGTCCCTTCGAGGACCCGGATTCGCAGAAGTCGTCAACCGCCCCGAGGCCGCCGGCCGCGGCCGTGGCCAGCAGGGTCGCCGCCTTCTGGCGGGCGTCTTCGATGAGCAGGCTGCCGGCCAGCAGTCCCGTCGCGACGGCGGGGCCTTCGGCGAGTGAGACGTCGTGTCCGGCGTGGTTGGTGCGCACCACGGAGTCGTGGGTGCGCAGCCGCGATCCGAGCAACGCCTTCGTCGCGGTGAAGCCGGCGAGCCCGGCGACGGCGGTGCTGACGATGGAGCGGATCATTCCTCGTCTCCCTTCTGCGTGTCCTTCGACGACGTTTCTTCGGTCTTGGCCGGCAGGATGCCTTCGGCGTCCTCGGCGAATCCGAAGTGTCCGTGGCTTCCGGCCTCTCCGGAGGCCAGGGCCCGGACGGTGATGACGGGGCCGGCGCCGAGGCCGAGTTCGTCGACCGTGCTGGCGCGGGACTTCTCCGTCCGCAGCACGTTGACGAGTCCGTTCTGTGCCGATCCGGCGTCGCCGGCGACGACCACCGAGGTGGCTTCGGCGGTGAGTGCGGTGATGAAGTCGGTGACGAGGGTGCGGGTGCCCTTGTCATCGGAGTTCTGCGGGCTGGGCTCGGTGTCCTCGGCCAGGGTCGAGTTCTCATCGTCGATGACGATGAACAGCGAGGTCGTCTTGTGGTCCGTGTCGGTGCGCAGTCGGTCGGCTTCGACGAAGGCGTCGTAGAGCTTCGCCGCCTGCTTCCCCGCATCCGCCTGGTTGTCCTCGTCCTCGAGCATCGAGGCATCACCGGTCAGGGCGATGACGAGGGCGGCGCGGATCGCGGTCGAATCGTCCTTCGGCAGGCTGGGCACGAGGGTCCGCAGCGTCTCGAGGAACGCAGCGGAGTCTTCGAGGCTGAGCGTGTTCGGCACGAACGAGACGTCACCGGCGATGGTGCCGTCGGCTTCCTTGACCCGGTTGCTGACCTCTTCGACCTGTTCGGAGTCCGCGTCGGGGGCAGCGATGATGCTCACTTCCCGCCCGTCGAGGATGCCGCCGATGAGTTCCGGGGCCGCGGCCGTGACGAACTCGTTCTGCTTGTCGATATTGCCCTTGGCCGCGTCGAGGTCCGAACGCAGGTTGTCGCGGTCGGTGCGCAGGGCGTCGACCTGGCTCTGCAGGGACTCCCCGATCGGTTCCTTCAGCGGTCCCGCGCCGAGGACGATGCCGACGGCCAGCGCCAGGAACACCGAGACGAGGGAGACGAGGTGGTAGCGGAAATCAATCACGGGTCTATTCCTTGGATGAGGCCGACGGAGTCGGTTGATGCTGCGGGGTCGCCGCCGAAGAGGGAGCCGATCCAGCCGAAGAGGCCGTCGAGTTGGGCGCCGATGAGGCCGAGGAAGGTCTGCCCGGCCGAGGTCGCGGTCATCGCCACTCCGAGGGCGACGAGCCCGGCGACGACGAGCACGGCCAGCTGCAGGCTGGAGATGCGCTGCCGATAGAGCAGGGACACGCCCTTGGCGTCGATGAGCTTCGATCCCACGCGCAGGCGGGTGATGAAGGTCGAGGCCATGCCCTTGCGGCCCTTGTCGAGGAACTCCATGACGGTGTCGTGGGTGCCGACGGCGACGATGAGTTCGGCCCCTTTGTCATCGGCGAGGAGCATGGCGATGTCTTCGCTCGTGCCCGAGGCCGCGAAGGCCACGCAGTCGACTCCGAGGGCGTCGACGCGTTCGGTGCCCGGTGCCGTGCCGTCACGGTAGGCGTGGACGACGATCTCGGCGCCCGAGGTCAGGGCGGTGTCGGACACGGAGTCCATGTCGCCGACGATCATGTTCGGCCGGTGGCCGGCTTCGATGATGGCGTCGGCTCCGCCGTCGACGCCGATGAGCAGCGGCCGGTATTCGCGGATATAGGAGGCCAGCATCGCCAGATCCTCCTTGTAGTGGTATCCGCGGACGACGATGAGCACATGCCGGTCGGTGAACGTCGTCTTCACCTCGGGCACGACGAGTTCGGCCGAGAGCAGGTCGGAGTCCTTGCGGATGTATTCGACCGTGTTGTCAATGAAGTCCACGAGCACGGAGTTCATTCCCGCCTCGGCGGCGTGCATGTCCTCGGCGATCGTCTCGGCCGTCTGCAGGACGCCCGTGGCCACCTCGGTCTCACCCGCGTAGACGGTGGCACCGTCGATGGAGATCTCGGCGTTCTCGTCGACCGTGTCGAAGATCTCGGCTCCGGCGGCGTCGATGAGGGGAATGCCGGCGTCGACGATGATGCCCGGTCCCAGGTTCGGGTAGCGGCCGGAGATCGATTTGTCGGCGTTGATCACCGCTGCCGGCCGGCACGCGACGAGGGCTTCGGCGGAGATGCGGTCGATGTCGGAGTGTTTGATGACGGCGATGTCGCCGGCCTGCAGGCGCTTCGTCAGATCCTTTGTGCGTCGGTCCAGACGGGCAGGGGCGGGCCCGGACCGGGTCGGTGCGGGGAGGTTCTCACGGTGTCTGCGCACTTTCATGATCCGCTCATTCTCTCATCTGCTGCCAACGCCGGCCTCCTTGACCTGCCGTGCATTGTCGAGCAGTTCGGCCGCGTGGGCCTTCGCCGAGGCGGAGTCGTCCATGCCTGCCAGCATGCGGGAGAGCTCGACGACGCGTTCGGAATCGGTCAGTTCCGCCACACCCGAACGCACGGTCTCGGCGTCGTCGTCCTTGACGATGGTCACATGGGTGTCGGCCCACGCGGCGACCTGCGGCAGGTGGGTGACGACGATGACCTGGGCATTGCGGGCGAGCTTGGCCAGGCGGCGTCCGATCTCCACGGCCGCCTTGCCGCCGACTCCGGCGTCGACTTCGTCGAAGACGTAGGTGGGGATGGATTCGCTGGCGGCGCGGACGACTTCGATGGCGAGCATGACGCGGGAGAGCTCACCGCCGCTGGCGATCTTCGCGATGTCGTCGGGGAGGGAGGATTCGTGGGCGGCGAAGGTCATTCGGACCTCGTCGGCCCCGTGGGTGGTGGGTTCGCGTTCGGAGATCTCGAAGGCCACCGATGCTTTCGGCATCGACAGGGCGGCGAGTTCCTCGCTGACGGCGGCGGAGAATTCGTCTGCGGTGGACTTGCGGATCTCGGTGAGCGCCGAGGCGGCCGCCTCCATGGTCTCGCGGGCCTGATCGAGTTCGGCGTCGAGTCCGTCGAGGTCACGGTCCTCGGCTTCGAGTTCGGCGAGTTCCGCGGCCGATCGGGTTTCGAAGTCGAGGACTTCGGCGACGTCCTGACCATAGGGGGCCAGAGTCCCGAGTTCCGCGCGCCTGGCCTCGGTCTCCTCCAGGGAGGTCTCGCCGAGTTCGTCGAATCCGGAGAGGTAGTTCGACAGTTCCGCGGCGGAGTCGGACAGCCGCAGCACGGCGTCGCCGAGGGCTTCGCGGATGGTGACGAGGTCCTTGTCGGAGCCTTCGACATCGGTGATCGCGCTGATGGCCTGGTGGACGAGGTCGACGGCGGCTCCGGCATCGTCGATCTCCGAACCGAGCAGCAGGTCGTGGGCGGCGCCGACGGCGCGGGTGATCTCGGCGGCGGCGCCGAGCTTCGCCGACTGTGCGGCCAGGGTCTCGTCTTCGCCGGGTTCGGGGCGGACCTTGTCGATGGCCTCGAGGCAGCCGCGCAGCCACAGGATGCGTTCGCGGCGGGCGGCCGTGGAGTCCTTGATGCGGCTGACGCGGGCTTCGGTCTCGCGCCAGGTCTCGAAGGCGGCACGGTAACGCTCGGCCACCTCGGCGAGGGCCGACCCGCCGGCGGCGTCGAGGAGGTGCCGCTGCTGGGCGGCTCCCTTGAGGCGCAGCTGTTCGGACTGGCCGTGGAGCGTGATGAGGTCCGAGGAGATGTCGGTGAGCACGGAGATCGGCACGGTCCGTCCGCCGGCCGTCGCCCGGGCGCGGCCTTTCAGCGCCACGGTGCGGGAGATGATCGCCTCGTCGTCGGCGCTGCCGCCGGCTTCCTCGATGCGTTCGCGCACGGGTTCGGCAACTCCGGTGAAGATGCCCTCGACTTCGGCCTTCTCCGCGCCTTTGCGCACGACTCCGGAGCCGACCTTGCGGCCCATGAGAAGGGACAGGGCGGAGACGAACATGGTCTTGCCCGCACCGGTCTCACCGGTGACGACGGTGAAGCCGGTGTCGAGTTCGACGGCGGCCTCGGCGATGACGCCGAGGTGGGAGATGCGCAGTTCGGAGATCATTCAGGCCTCCTTGATCGGTCCTCGCCAGCCGGAGACGGGCAGGCGGAACTTCGCGACGAGTCGGTCGGTGAACGGGCCGGCGTGCAGGCGAGCGAGGCGGATCGGCGATTTCGAACGCGTGGCTTCCACACGCGCTCCGGACGGCAGTTCGAGGGCACGGCGACCGTCGCACCACAGCACGGCGGAGAACTCGGGATTCGACTGGGAGATCTCCACGCCGAGGCGGGAGGTCGGGTTGACGACCAGAGGTTTGGAGAACAGGGCGTGGGCGGAGATCGGAACGAGGATGAGCGCTTCGACCTCGGGCCAGACGATGGGACCGCCGGCGGAGAACGAGTACGCGGTCGAGCCGGTGGGGGTGGCGAGGATGACACCGTCGCAGCCGAAGGAGGATACGGGGCGGGCGTCGACGCCGAGGACGACGTCGATCATCCGGGATTTCGAGGTCTTCTCGATGGTCGCCTCGTTGAGCGCCCAGGCGTTGAAGATGTTCTCGCCTTCGTGCCACACGGACACGTCGAGGGCGAGCCTCTCCTCGACGGAGTAGTCACGTTGGGAGGCGCGGTGGACCGCCTCGGCGAGGTCTTCCTTCTCGCTTTCGGCGAGGAATCCGACATGGCCGAGGTTGACGCCCATGAGCGGGGCGCCGGAGCCGTGGAAGCGTTCGGCGGCGCGCAGGATCGTGCCGTCGCCGCCTAAGACGATGACGAGTTCGCAGGCGTTCTTCCACTCCCCCAGCTCGGAGGGATCGATGATGATGCAGTGGTTGAGGATGGGTTCGTCGTCGACGGCCTCGGCCTGGCGGGCGCGGATGCCGACGATCTCGTCGGAGAGGACGACGGGGGTGACGCCGTCGTCGAGGAGGGCCTTGAACACGCTGACGGCGGCCACGGCCGACTCATCACGTTGGGGGTGCAGCAGCACCATGATGTGTCTGGTCACGACTCTCCTCTCATCATTTCGTCCAGGTGGGCGGGGATGTCTGCTTTGTCGAGCCTATCGGACTGGTGATGTGTTCGGCCTGGGCGAACACGCAGGAAGTACTCTCGATTCCCGCTCGGGCCCGGCAGCGGTGAGGGGGCGATGTCGGTGACGCGGGCGCCGTTGTCGGTCACCGCCTCGAGGACGGAGTCGATGGCGCGGCGGCGTCTGTCCCGGCTGGTGACGACGCCGTGTTTGTCCAGCGACGCACGGGCGAGTTCGAACTGGGGTTTGACCATGAGGAGGAGTTCCCCGCCCGCGGCGGTGGCGGCCAGCAGCGGGTCGATGAGCAGGCGCAGGGAGATGAAGGAGACGTCGGCGACGACGAGGTCGACGGTGGGCACGTCGGAGTCGGCGAGTTCGCGCAGATTGAGTCCCTCGCGGACGTGGACGCGCGGGTCGTCGCGGAGGATGGGCGCGAGTTGGTCGTGGCCGACGTCGACGGCCCAGACGTGCGCGACTTCGTGGGTGAGGAGGACTTGGGTGAAGCCGCCGGTGGAGGCTCCCGCGTCGAGGGCCGTCAGACCCTGAAGTCGGTCGGTGAGGTCGAAAGCCTCGAGGGCGCCGAGGAGTTTGTGGGCGCTGCGGGCGACCCAGGGGTCAGGTTCGGTGACGGTGACGTCGTCGGTGTCTCTCACGTCCTGGGAGGCTTTGGTCGCGTTGCGGCCGTTGACGCTGACGCGGCCGGCGGCGATTTCGCGGGCGGCGCGGGAGCGGGAGTTCACCAGCCCGCGGTCGACGAGTGCCCGGTCGAGTCTGCTCACAAGGAGCCCACCTGGGCGTCGAGGTCGTCGAGCAGGGAGTTCAGCTGTCCGTGGCGCTCGGCTGCCGGTGCCTCTCTGGCTGCGGCGAGGCCGGCCCGCCATGTCTCCACCGGGACGTCCCCACTCACCGAGGCGGGGGTCGGCGCGGAAGTCGTGCCGGGATTCGGGCCGGAGTTCGTGCCGGGTGTCGGGGTCGGTCGCGGGGTTTCGCTCATGAGTCCTGACCGATCCGGCGCGGCAGGCGACCGTCGGCCAGGACCGCCTCGGCGTCGGTCTCCCCTGCATCGATGGCTGCCCATGCACGCCGGAGTTCGGCTTCGATCCGGGCGGACTCACCGCGGTCGGTTCCGGTGATGAGGGCTTCGAGTCCGCGCAGATTCGGCAAGATGAAGGTCGGTCGGCTCTCGGGGCCCGCGCTCAGGGCATCGTGGATGTCGTGGATTCCGGTGAGGACGAGGGCCGTGTCGATTCCGGCGGCACAGCCGCCTTCGATGTCGGTGTTGAGGCGGTCGCCGACCATGAGCGGGCGGTGCGCACCGAGGCGGCCGGCCGCGAAGTCCATCATGTGCGGGGCGGGTTTGCCGACGATGACGGGGGTGGAGTCGGTGAGTCGGGCGATGAGATCGACGAAGGCACCGTTGCCGGGGACCTTCCCGGTCTCCGTGAGGAGGGAGAAGTCGGGGTTGCTCGCCCACCATTCGGCGCCGGAGCGGATGATCTCGCAGGTGCGGACGATCTTCGCGTAGTCGATCTCCGGGTCGAGTCCTTGGGCGACGGCGACGGGGTCCGCGTCGAGCGAGTCCGTGATGTCGAGGCCGGCGTCTTCGAGTGCGATGCGCAGTCCGGTGGTGCCGAGGAGGTGGACGCGCGCACCGGGTCCGAAGCGTTCGGCCAGGCGTTCGGCGAGCACCTGCGCCGAGGTGGTCACCTCGTCCGCGGAGGCGTCGACACCCATTCCGGTGATCTTCTCGGCGGTGGCGGCGGCGGTGCGGGTGGCGTTGTTCGTGACGTAGCTGACCGGGATCGACTGGGAATGGAGCCAGTTGATGCCGTCGGCGGCTCCGTCGATGGCGTGGGTGCCGTGGTAGACGACTCCGTCGAGGTCGAACAGTACGCAGTCGATGGGCGAGCCCGGGGACTCGGGCGGGCGCCCATCTGCTGTGCTGTCCTGTTCGGCGGTCAGTGTCACTGGTCTCCGTCGGCCTCGGCTGCTGTTGTCTCAGACGCGGTGTCTGCGTCGGAATCGGCGTCGGCGTCGGCGTCGGCGAGGATCTCGTCGAGTTCGTCTTCGATCTCATCGTCGGTGACTGTGACCGACTTCAGCTCCTTCGCCGAGACATGCGTCTTCGACTTCGGTGCTGCGGCCGGAGCGTCGGTCTCCGGCTCGGCGTCCGCGGCAGCGGCTTCACCGTGGGGGACTTCGGAGGTCTCAGCCTCTGCTGTCACATCGGCTTCGGGCGTCGAATCGGTCGCAGCTTCAGCGGTCTCGGCCTCTGCTGCCTCTTCGGCGGCTTCCTCGGAGGCGGCCGCGTCACCGTCGGCGTCTTCGGGAGTCTGGGCTTCGGCAGCTGCGGGTTCGTCGTCGACCTCGTCGACGGTTTCGATTTCGACTCCGGCATTGAGGTCCGGCATCTCGTCGCCGAACAGGGTGCCGGTCGCCTTGGCGGTGCGGCGGGAGAGCTCTTCGTATTTGTCGGCGAGTTCGCCTTCGCCGTCGATGCGCAGCACCTCGGCGTAGGCGGCCATGAGTCGGACGAGTCCGCCGCTGGGCTTCTGAGTGAAGTCCTCGGCTTCGATGAGTCGGCGCGCACCGGCGATGTCATCGAGGTCGGATTTGGCGCCGGCCGCGACGATGACGAGTTCGGTGCGGGTGTCCGTGTCGAGGTCGAGCTCCGCGGAGGTCTTCAGCAGCTCGAGGGCCTTCTCCGGCTTGCCGCGGCCTCGTTCGGCGTCGGCGATCAGCGCGATGTTGTCGTTCGAGCCGGAGATGCGACGGTGGGTGCGCAGTTCGCGGACGGCTTCGTCGTAGTTCTCCACGTAGTACGCGGCGATGCCGAGTGCTTCGCGGACGACGGCAACACGACCGGCGCGGGCCATGGCGGCCTTGGCATGCTCGTGGGCGCGTTCCGGGTCGAGGTCGAGCAGCCCGCCGGCGGCGACGAGGTGCTTGGCGACCATATCGGCGTTCTCTTTGTCGAGGGTGCGCAGCTGAGACGAGATCTCTTTGTCGAGCTCGCGACCGGTGACGCCGTCGGGAATCTCGGGTTCCTGGATCCGTGGGCGGCGGGCGCGCTGTTCGCGTGCGTAGTCGCCGGTGTCGGTCTTGCGAGAGGCACGACGATCATTGTCGCCCCGACCGTGGCCGCCGCGTCCTCCACGGTTGTCGTCCCGTCGATTTCCGCGGTAGCCACCGCGACGGTCGTCACCGTCACGGCGGTCACGGTTGAAGCCGCCCCGGCGGTCATCGTCGTTGCGACGGTTGCCCTGGTA
>NZ_JBQDYQ010000032.1:0-5858 GCF_052105255.1 Brevibacterium sp. | reverse complement strand
GCGACGGTCACGGTTGAAGCCGCCCCGACGATCGTCGTCATTGCGGCGATTGCCCTGGTAGCCGCCTCGGCGGTCGGACTGGCGTGGCCCGCGGCCGTCCCGGTTGTCCGGTCGACGGTTGCGATTGTTGTCGCGATCTGAGCGGCGACCGCCATCTGCGCGGCGGTTGTCCTGGCTGTCTCGCGAATCCCCTTGGGCCACGATTCTCCCTATGAAGTCTTTTCGGTGTTCCGCTCCAGTCTAGTCCACTCACTGCTTCGTCGCCGTGTGGGCGGGAACACGTCAGCGCTCCGTTCACGCTCGCCGTCGCGTCATCGTCGTACTCGCTGCGGTGAGCGCCGAGGCCCAGGTCACCGCCTCAGCACTCTGTTAGAATCAAGGCGAATCCAGTGGAAAGGCCGACGGCAATCGAAGACGTTCGGCGGCAGCGGAGATCCGCGCCGCCTCGACACCAGGAGATGAATGACACCTGACGTGGAAGCTCATTGTGCGGATGACGGATGTCTCCGCGATTCCACGATCAGAATTTTCGGTCTGGATGCTTCACTGTCCCCCGCAGACTCCCATGCGGCGATGACCAATCTCACCGGCCCGTGTGACCAGCATCATCGGATTGCGCGTTCGACCCCCGTCTTCGCCTATTGTGATTGCCGGAAGCATGCGAGTCGGCACCCCAGAACCCCGTCGCCGCGCAGCTCAGACGGCCGTCGCGCATCAACTGTCGGCTCTGCAGCAGCTGCCGTGACTTCGGACCGCACAGACCGCTCGACTCAACAGAACTGCTACTCGTTCACCCGCTAGGAAAAGGAGAAATCGTGCCGAACACACTCTTCATCGACGGACAGTGGGTTTCAGCCGTCAACGGTGGAACCCGGAAGATCCACAACCCGGCCGACGGCAGCTTCGTCGCCGAGGTGGACGAAGCCAGCCCCGCAGACACCGAGCTGGCGATCAGGGCCGCCCGCCGCGCCTTCGACTCCGGCGTCTGGTCATCGGTTCCCGCCAGCGAACGCGGCGATCTGCTGCTGAAGTTCGCCGCCGTGCTGCGTGAGCGCAAGGACGAATTCGCGCGCGCCGAGTCCCTGGACACCGGCAAGCGCTTCGTCGAATCGCAGATCGACATGGACGACATCGCGAACTGCTTCGACTACTTCGGCAAGCTCGCCGCAAACGATGCCGGTCGCGTCGTCGACGCCGGAACCGACACCGTGGCCTCGAAGATCGTGCACGAACCCCTCGGCGTCTGCGCGCTCATCACCCCATGGAACTACCCGCTGCTGCAGGCGGCATGGAAGATCGCTCCGGCCATCGCCGCCGGCAACGCCTTCGTCCTCAAGCCCGCCGAGCTCACCCCGCACACCGCGATCCTCACCATGCAGGTACTTGAGGAGCTCGGGCTGCCGGCCGGAGTCGGCAACCTCATCCTCGGTGCGGGTGCCGATGCCGGTGCCCCGCTGTCGACTCACGAGGACATCGACATGGTCTCGTTCACCGGCGGACTCGTCACCGGTCGCCTGCTTTTCCGCAACGCTGCCGACTCGATCAAGAAGATCGCCTTGGAACTCGGCGGCAAGAACCCGAACGTCGTCTTCGCCGACGCCGACTTCGAGGCGGCCCTGGACAATGCGCTCAACGCCGCGTTCGTCCACTCCGGTCAGGTGTGCTCGGCCGGTGCTCGACTCATCGTCGAGGAATCCATCGCCGAGGAGTTCGTCAACCGCCTCGTCGAACGTGCCGAGCAGATCCGCCTCGGCGGTCCCTTCGATGACAACGCCGAGACCGGTCCCCTGATCTCCGCGGCACACCGCGACAAGGTGCATGCCTATGTCGAGAAGGGTGTGGCCGAAGGTGCGCGTCTGCGCTGCGGCGGCAAGTTCGGCGAAGGCGATCTGGCCGACGGCTTCTACTACCTGCCGACCGTGCTCGACCAGGTCAAGCGCGGAATGTCCGTCGTCTCCGACGAGGCCTTCGGTCCGGTCGTCACCGTCGAGACTTTCTCCACCGTCGACGAGGCCGTCGAGATCGCCAACGACACCTACTACGGTCTGGCCGGAGCCGTGTGGAGTCAGGATGCGGGCAAGACCCAGCTGGTCGCTCAGCGTCTGCGCCACGGCACCATCTGGATCAACGACTTCCACCCCTACCTGCCGCAGGCCGAATGGGGCGGGTACAAGCAGTCCGGGTTCGGTCGCGAGCTCGGCCCCACGGGTCTCGCCGAGTACCAGGAAGCCAAGCACATCTACCAGAACCTCGAGCCGGCAGTCACCGGTTGGTTCCCCGACCACACCAAGTGATCAGTCGCATTCCGAAGACGCCTACCTCAACAAGGAGAGATGAACAGTGAAGACTACTCATAGCTTTGACTACGTCGTCGTCGGCGGCGGCTCCGCCGGTGCCGCGGTCGCAGCCCGACTGAGCGAGGACCCCGAGGTCACCGTCGGACTCCTCGAAGCCGGCCCCACCGACACGGACAAGGACGTCGTCCTTCAGCTCAACCGCTGGATGGAGCTCCTCGAGTCCGGCTACGACTGGGACTACCCGATCGAAGAGCAGGAGAACGGCAACTCGCACATGCGCCACGCCCGCGCCAAGGTGCTCGGCGGCTGCTCCTCCCACAACTCGTGCATCGCCTTCTGGGCCCCGCGCGAGGATCTCGACGAGTGGGAAGAGAAGCACGGCGCAGCCGGGTGGGGTTCGAAGGACACCTTCGGCCTGTACAAGAAGCTCGAGAACAATGAGCTGCCCGGCGACCACCACGGCCACGACGGCCCGGTCAGCCTGATGAACGTGCCCCCGGTCGACCCCTGCGGCATCGCTCTCCTCGACGCCTGCGAGCAGGCCGGCATCCCCCGCGTGCAGTTCAACGAGGGTCAGACCGTCATCAACGGTGCCAACTTCTTCCAGGTCAACCGCAAGGACGACGGCACCCGGTCGTCGTCCTCGGTGTCCTACCTCCACCCGATCCTCAACCGTGAGAACCTCACGATCCTCACCGACACTCAGGCCAAGGAGCTCGAGTTCGACGAGAACGACAACTGCACGGCAGTGCTCGTGGTCAACAACGCCTTCGGCAAGACCAACCGGATCGAGGCGAAGAAGGAAGTCATCGTCTCCTCCGGCGCGATCAACACCCCGCAGCTGCTCATGCTCTCGGGCATCGGCCCGAAGGACCACCTGGCCGAGGTCGGCATCGAGGCCCGCGTCGACTCGCCGGGAGTCGGCGAGCACCTGGGCGATCACCCGGAGGGTGTCATCTCGTGGGAGGCCAAGAAGCCGATGGTCGAGGACTCCACGCAGTGGTGGGAGATCGGCATCTTCTCCCCCACCGAGGAGGGGCTCGACCGTCCCGATCTGATGATGCACTACGGTTCGGTGCCCTTCGACATGCACACCCTGCGCCAGGGCTACAACACCTCGGAGAACTCGTTCTGCCTGACTCCGAATGTCACGCATGCGAAGTCGCGCGGCACCGTGCGTCTGCGCTCGAAGGACTTCCGTGACAAGCCGAAGGTCGATCCCCGCTACTTCACCGATCCGGAGGGCCACGACATGCGCGTCATGGTCGCCGGCATCAAGAAGGCCCGTGAGATCGTCGCCCAGGACGCCATGTCCGAATGGGCCGGCGAGGAGCTGTTCCCCGGCAAGGACGTCCAGACCGACGAGCAGATCGCCGATTACATCACCCGCACCCACAACACCGTCTACCACCCGGTCGGCACGGTGCGCATGGGAGCACCTGATGACGAGATGTCGCCTCTGGATCCGCAGCTGCGGGTCAAGGGCGTGGGCCGTCTGCGCGTCGTCGATGCCTCGGCGATGCCGGAGATCACTACGGTCAACCCGAACATCACCGTGATGATGATGGGTGAGAAGTGCGCGGAGATGATCAAGAACGGTCAGTGATCTGACATAGCTATCTGATCCGAAGATGCGAAGGGGGCGCTGCCAGTGCAGCGCCCCCTTCGTCATGTCCGGCCGCGACGGTCAGGGCTCGCTTCCGGACCGGTCAGCCTCAGTCGGTGTCGTCGCCCTTTCCCTGTCCGCGACTGCTCGAGCGGCTGCCGGTGCGGCTGGCGAGTGTCCCCTCGCGCCGACCTTTCTTCTCTCGACCGATTTCGACGTAGGGATCCCGGAACTTCGGTGCCGGTTCGACCGCTTCGGGTTCGGTGACGACTTCCTCATCGTCGTCGTATTCGTGTCCGAACTGTTCGTCGTCGCCCTGTCGGCGTTCGACCTCTTCGGGCGGCAGGACCTTCTTCCAGCGGCGCATGCGCACGCGCGGCAGGATGCCGGCGTCCTCACGCAGGGCGCGCAAGAGGGCGTAGATCTGGAAGTAGGCGATGATGAAGAACGGCAGCCCGACGAGGATGATCGTCGACTGCAGGGCTTCGAGTCCGCCGGTGCCGGAGAACACCAGCAGTGCCGCCGTGACGACGGCGACGGCAAGGGCCCAGAAGATCCGCTGCGGCAGCGGGTTGAAGTCTTCGTGGCCGTTGTTCATGGTGTCGACGACGAGCGCTGCGGAGTCGACCGAGGTGACGAAGAAGATGACCACGAGGATGATCGCGATCACCGATGTCGGACCGGCCAGCGGGTAGTGGTCGAGGAACGCGAACAGCGCACCGGGGATGTCGCCTTGGTCGACGACTCGGTCGACCAGTCCCCCGCCTTGGTTGAGCTCGATGTCGAAGGACGCATAGCCGAAGATGCCGAACCACAGGATTGAGAACGCCGAGGGAATGGCGAGGACGCCGATGACGAACTGGCGGATGGTGCGTCCGCGGGAGATGCGGGCGATGAAGATGCCGACGAACGGCGACCAGGTGATCGTCCACGCCCAATAGAAGACCGTCCAGGTGTTCTGCCATCCGGTGTCGGCGAACGTGTCGTTCCACAGTGCGAGTTCGGGCAGCTGCTGGATGTATGTGCCGAGGGATTCGAAGACGCCTTTGGCCATGAACAGGGTCGGTCCGAAGGCGATGATGAAGACGAGCAGCAGCACCGCCACGACGATGTTGAGGTTCGACAGGATCTTGATGCCTTTGTCGAGGCCGAGCGACACCGAGATCGTGGCCAGCCCGCAGACGACGCCGATGATGATCAGCTGCCACAGGGCGTTCTCGGGGATGCCGATGACCTGGGCGAGCCCGCCGTTGATCTGCAGTGTGCCCAGACCGATCGAGACGGCGATGCCGAAGACGGTGCCGATGATGGCGACGACGTCGATCGTCTTGCCGATGGGCCCGTGGATGCGCTCGCCGAGGATGGGCTGGAAGATCGAGCTCACGCGCGGCGGCAGGTTCCGCTTGTGGATGAAGTAGGCGAAGCACAGCGCGGGCAGAGTGAAGATCGCCCACGTGTGCAGGGTGAAGTGGTAGTACGTGAAATTCATGGCGTCGACGGCTGCGGCCGGCGTGCCCGGTTCGACGCCGAGGGATGCGCGTGGTGGGTCGCCGAAGTGGCTGACGGGTTCGGCCACGCCCCAGAACATGAGGATCGAACCGATTCCGGCGGCGAAGAGCATGGCGAACCAGGCGCCGTTGGAGTGCTCCGGTGGTTCATCGTCGGGGCCGAGCTTCGCGCGTCCATAGCGGGAGGCGGCGATGAAGATGAGAAAGACGACGAAGACGGTGACGCCGAGGATGTAGAACCAGCCGAGGTTCGTCAGCAGCCAGTCGGAGGCGACCGAGACGCCGGCGTCGATCTGATCGGTGAAGAAGATCGTCCCGAGGACGAAGATGATGATCACGGCCGCTGAGGAGAAGAAGATGGCCGGGTTGGTGCGGAGTCTCAATGCATCGTGCAGTTTGTCGAGCATGGCGTACCTTCCGTAGGGTTGTTGCCGCCCACACTACAGA
>NZ_JBQDYQ010000031.1:37493-39876 GCF_052105255.1 Brevibacterium sp. | reverse complement strand
GCCGAACCCGTGGAATGGGCCGACGACCGCCTGTCCCTGACCCTGACACCCGTCTCGGCGAACGACTGAAGTAGGAGGAGACAGCCATGGAAGCTTTCACCACCCACACCGGCATCGGCGTTCCTCTGCGCCGATCCAATATCGACACCGACCAGATCATCCCCGCGAAGTTCCTCAAACGCGTCACCCGCACCGGATTCGAAGACGCCCTGTTCTACCGCTGGCGGACCAGTGACGACTTCGTCCTCAACGACCCGAACTTCGCGTCCGGCTCCGTCCTCGTCGCCGGCCCCGATTTCGGCACCGGATCCTCGCGTGAACACGCCGTCTGGGCGCTCAAGGACTATGGTTTCCGCGTCGTCCTGTCCTCTCGCTTCGGCGACATCTTCCGGGGCAACTCCGGCAAGGAGGGCCTGCTGGCAGCTCAGCTGGAACAGGCCGACATCGAGCTGATCTGGAAGATCCTCGAGAACCATCCCGGCACCCCGATCACCGTGGATCTGAACGAGAAGACCGTGACATGCGACACCGTCACCGTGTCGTTCCAGATCGACGACTACACGCGCTGGCGCCTGCTCGAAGGTCACGACGACATCAGCCTCACCTTGGCCAAGGAAGACGAGATCGTCGCCTACGAATCCTCCCGCTTCGCCTTCAAACCCACGACCCTGCCCGCCAAGGTCTGAGACTCGCCGAGGCGGCCCACCGCCGCCATCGGACCCCCACCGAGGCGGCCCGCCGCCACGGTCGGACGCGACCTCGGCGCCGGCTTGAGCGAATCGGTGGGATACCGTCGGCTGGGTTAGTCTAGGACGGTGCCCGCCGCAATCAGCGGGCACCGTCTCCGGGTGGAAGCCCGCTCGGATCCGATCATCGGAATCAGGGAGGAACATGCTCGAAGTACGTGGGGGAAACCCGCTGGACGGCACCGTCCGCGTCCGCGGCGCCAAGAACCTGGTGCCCAAGGCGATGGTGGCCTCTCTGCTCGGCGAGACCCCGTCCGTGCTGCGCGGCGTGCCCCAGATCCGCGACGTCGAGATCGTCACCGGACTCCTCGAACTCCACGGAGTCCGCGTCACCGCCGGCCCCGACGGAGACCAGCCCGACGGCGAACTCCATCTCGACCCGGCCGAAGTGGCTCAGGGCTCGATCGTCGACATCGACGCCCACGCCGGATCCTCACGCATCCCCATCCTCTTCTGCGGACCTCTCCTGCACAGCCTCGGCCAGGCATTCATCCCCGACCTCGGCGGCTGCCATATCGGCGACCGCCCTATCAACTTCCACCTCGATGTGCTCCGCAAGTTCGGAGCCGAGGTCGACAAGACCCCCGGCGGCATCATGCTCAAGGCGCACAGCCGCCTGCAGGGAACCAAGGTCGAACTGCCCTATCCCTCCGTCGGAGCCACCGAACAGGTGCTGCTGACCGCGGTGCGCGCCGAAGGCGTGACCGAGCTGCGGGGTGCGGCCATCGAACCGGAGATCATGGATCTCATCGCGCTGCTGCAGAAGATGGGCGCGATCATCACCGTCGACACCGAGCGTGTGGTGCGCATCGAAGGCGTCGACACCCTCCGTGGGTTCAGCCACCGCGCCCTCCCCGACCGCAACGAGACCGCGTCCTGGGCCTCGGCGGCACTCGCCACCGGCGGAGACATCTTCGTCGCAGGCGCCAGCCAGCCGGAGCTCATCACCTTCCTCAACGTCTTCCGCAAGATCGGCGGCGAATTCGAGGTGCAGGAGAACGGCATCCGCTTCCGCCATCCCGGCGGCAAACTCCGATCCTTCGCGCTGGAGACCGACGTCCACCCCGGCTTCATGACCGACTGGCAGCAGCCGCTGGTCGTCGCGATGACTCAGGCCGAGGGGCTGTCGATCATCCATGAGACCGTGTACGAGAACCGGTTCGGCTTCACCGACGCCCTGCGCGATATGGGTGCGCAGATCCAGCTCTACCGCGAATGCCTCGGCGGCACCCCCTGCCGCTTCGGGAGGCGGAACTACCAGCACTCGGCCGTGATCTCGGGGACCACCGACCTCACTGGCACCCGCATCGACGTCCCCGATCTGCGCGGCGGCTTCAGCCACCTCATCGCCGCGCTGGCCGCCCGGGGTACGAGCGAAGTCCACGGCATCGAACTCATCAACCGCGGCTACGAGAACTTCCTCGACAAGCTCATCGGACTCGGCGCCGAGGTGTCCGCATGAGGGCTGAACCCTCGCCCCGGGCCGCCCACGAGCCGAAGCCCCTCGTCGCGTTCGACCCCGCCTCGGTGCGCTCGCAGAACCGGGCGGGCACCGTCGCCGCCACGGCGGCCTTCGGACTCATGCGCACGGCCACGAGGATGAGCGTGCGGGGGACCGAGCACCTGCCGCCGGCCGG
>NZ_JBQDYQ010000031.1:0-37393 GCF_052105255.1 Brevibacterium sp. | reverse complement strand
GACTCGGTCGTCGCCTTCGGTCCCGCCATCGACTATTCGGATCTGTGGGATCGCCGGGATGAGAAGAAGACGATGGGCGAGCTCTCCCAACGGGTGAGGAACACCGTGGCGGCGATGGTGGCCGAACTGTCCGAACGCGAACTGCCGCAGCGTTTCACAGCTGAGGAGTCCGGCGAATGAGCGTCGACAAGATCACCGTTCTCGGAGCCGGATCGTGGGGAACCACCTACGCCGCGGTCATCGCCGACGCCGGTTTCGCCGTCACCCTGTGGGCTCGCCGCCCCGAGGTCGCCGAGGAGATCAACACCTCCCATACGAATGAGCGCTACCTCGGCGATCGGGACCTGCCCGAGCTGCTGAGCGCCACCGATGACGACATCGCCGCCGTCACCGATGCCGAGGTCATCGTCCTCGCCGTCCCCGCCCAGACCCTGCGGGAGAACCTCACCCGGTGGAAGCCGCATCTGCGTGAGGGCGTGAAGCTCGTGAGCCTGATGAAGGGCATCGAAGTCGACACCGGCAAACGCATGTCCGAGGTCATCGCCGAGGTCGCCGAGGTCGAACAATCCCAGATCGCCGTCGTCTCCGGACCCAATCTGGCGCGTGAGATCGCCGACCGGCAGCCCACCGCCACCGTCGTCGCGTCCTCCGACATCACCACCGCCGAGGTGGTCGCGGAGATCAGCGCGAACGCGTACTTCCGCCCGTATACGAACACCGACGTCGTCGGCGTCGAGATCGGCGGAGCGATCAAGAACATCATCGCCCTGTCCGTGGGCATCGCCGACGGACAGAAGCTCGGCGACAACTCGAAGGCGTCGATCATCACCCGCGGGCTCGCCGAAACCTCTCGCCTGGCTGCGGCCATGGGCGCCGAGGCGCACACTCTGTCCGGGCTCGCCGGACTCGGCGACCTCGTGGCCACCTGCGCCTCTCCCCTGTCACGCAACCGCACCTTCGGGCGCCACCTCGGTGAGGGGATGAGCCTCGAGGACGTCATCGCCCACACCTCACAGACAGCCGAGGGTGTGAAATCCGCCCCCGCCGTCCTCGCCCTGGGCCGACGCAACGGCGTCGACCTGCCCATCACCGAGGCGGTCTGCGCAGTGCTGAACGGACAGCTGCAGGTTGACGAACTCGCCGGATTGCTGTTGTCTCGGAAACGTAAGCACGAAGGACCGCCAGCCTGAGGCGAAGCCCGTCTCAGGCCGATCGCTGGACAATTAGGAGCACCCATGAGCGCCAACTCACCGTTCTTCAACCTTCCCGAACTTCCGACCTTCACGCTGACCAGCACCGACATCGACGACGGTGGAGTGCTCAGCGGCCCCCAGCTCTCCGGCGCCATGGGCGTGCCCGGCGGTGAGGACGTCTCCCCGCAGCTGTCGTGGTCCGGTTTCCCGGCAGAGACCAAGGCCTTCGCCGTGACCTGCTATGACCCCGACGCTCCGACGGGGTCGGGCTTCTGGCACTGGGTCGTCACGGACCTCGACGCCTCGGTGACGAGCCTGGAGGCCAATGCCGGCGATCCGGCCGCCGATCTCCTGCCCGGCGGAGCCGTGACCCTGCGCAACGATGCCGGCGAACCCCGCTTCGTCGGTGCCGCCCCGCCGCAGGGCCACGGACCGCACCGTTACTTCTTCATCGTCACCGCTCTGGCCGAACCGCTGGGCATCGACGAATCCGCGTCACCTGCCTTCGCCGGCTTCAACATGTTCTTCAAGGGCATCGGCCGCGCGTGGCTGGAATGCACGTTCGAGGTCAAGTGAGCTAGAGTCTTTCAGTCCGCGCACACCTGACCCGCTGTGCGCACCCCGTGCCCGGTCCCAGTGCGCGGGAGTACCAGTTCAAAGGAAACTCATGGCAGACAACGATCACCGGCCCCGTGTCGCAATCCTCTTCGGAGGCCGTTCGAGTGAGCACTCCGTCAGCTGCGTCACCGCGGCCGGAGTGATCGGTGCCATCGACTCCCAGGCCTTCGACGTCCTGCCGATCGGCATCACGAAGACCGGCGTGTGGCGGGTCGTCGACGACTGGGCGAGCATGCGCTTCGATCCCGACGCCATGCCCGAAGTCACGGACAACGGCACCGAGGTGATCCCTCCGGTCTCCGCCGACGGGGCGCCTCTGCTGCACCGGGATGCCGAGGGCACCTGCACCGAACTGGGTGCGGTCGACGTGTTCTTCCCGCTCCTGCACGGACGCTTCGGTGAGGACGGAACCCTGCAGGGACTGTTCGAACTCAGCGACACCGCATTCGTCGGCTCCGGAGTGTTCTCCTCCGCCGCGAGCATGGACAAACACTTCACGAAGTCGCTCATGGCTCAGGCCGGAATCCCGACCTGCCCGTGGGAACTCGTGACCGAGACGATGTGGGCCGCAGACCGCGCCGAGGCGGAGAACCGAGTGGCCGGGCTCGGCCTGCCCGTCTTCGTCAAACCCGCCCGCGCCGGATCGTCCATGGGAGTCAGCCGGGTCGCCGAAGCCGCCGACCTCGAAGCCGCCCTGCTCGGTGCGTTCGAACACGACTCCAAGGTCATCGTCGAACCCGAGGTCAGCGGCCGTGAGGTCGAATGCGCCGTGCTCGGTTCCCTCTATGACACGGACCTGCGCGTGTCCGCACCGGGCGAGATCCGCGTGAGCGGAGATCATTCCTTCTACGACTTCGACGCCAAGTACCTCGACCTCGCCGCCGCCGAGGTCACCTGTCCGGCCGACCTCGACGAGACGGTGACGGCCCGGGTTCAGGATCTGGCCGCCTCGGTATTCCGCCTCTTCGACTGCACCGGACTCGCCCGCGTCGACACGTTCGTCACGGACACCGGAGACGTCGTCATCAACGAACTCAACACCCTGCCCGGGTTCACCCCCACCTCGGCGTACCCGTTCATGTGGGCGCAGTCGGGACTCGACTACTCCGAACTCATCGGCGAACTCATCTCGATCGCCCTGATCGACCACTCCCGCGCGAAGTGAGACGGGGCGCCATATGCGGCGCAATCGCGTCCGCGGCGGGCGGGCTCTAGTCGGTGATGTCCTCCGCGCCGACGCATTCGTGCTCCGGCGGGATCTTCGACAGTGTCGGTGAGATCGCGGCGAGCACATCATTGCCGGACTCGGCCTTGCGGTTGACGAGCACCTCGACGGCCGGTGTGCGACCGTAGCTGGTGAACCTCCACGTCGAATCGTCGTCGTCCACCGGTTTCGAGATCCAGTCGACCCCGGACACGCTCACGCACTGATCGGTCGTCGGGCCGGGAGGAGTGACTCCGCAGCGCAGCACCGCGACATTGGGATCTCCCCACGCCTTCGTGCCCTGCGAGGAGGTCGTGCGAGCCTTCTCACCCGAGATCTCATCGGGCAGGGTGAGCATGATGTCGGCACACTTCGGATTCGCCGCGTCCTCGGCGGGTTCGACGATGACGGTCCGCGAACACCCGGTGACTGCCAGACCGGTGAGCACCGTGGCCAGCGCGACGACGGTGAGAGAACGGCGACGGTGCGCGGGCCGGGAGCTGCGGCGCGTCGAAGCAGAGCGAGATCTCATAGGACTACCGTATCGCCCGATAACCTGGAGCCATGACCCGACTGTCCGAACTTGGCGAATCACACATCATCTCCCGCGTGCTCACCCGCAATCCCAGCAGCGCACAGGTGATCGTCGGACCCGGAGACGATGCGGCCGTGACCGCACCGGACGGTCAGCTCGTCTCGACGGCGGACATGCTCGTGGAGAACGAGGACTTCACCCGTGAGTGGTTGGACTGGGGGCAGCTCGGAGTCAAGGCAGCGGCCCAGAACCTCGCCGACGTCTGCGCCATGGGCGCGACCCCGCACGGACTGCTCGTGTCCCTGGCCGTTCCCGATGACACGGACATCGCCTGCCTCGAAGCCCTGTACTCCGGTCTCATCGACGAAGCGGCACGAGCGGGGACGGCTTTGGACTGCACCGTGCCGATCATCGGCGGGGACCTGTCCTCGTCGAGCCTCATCGTCATCGCCATCACCGCGCTCGGGACGGTGGAGAAAGGCCACGAGATCCTGCGCTCCGGTGCCCGGCCCGGAGACGCGCTCTTTCTGGCCGGGACCGTCGGGCGAGCGGCCGCCGGTCTCGATCTGCTCTTCGCCGGAGCGCGACGCGACACCGTCGGACCTGAGCTGCGATCACTCATTGAGACCCAACTGGCGCCACGGCCCGACTACGGAGCACTGGCCACGATCGGCGCCTCGGCGATGATCGACGTCTCCGACGGACTCAGCCTCGACCTCGTCCGGGTGGCGACCGCCTCGGGGGTGGGAATCGACCTCGAGTCGACCCTGCTCCGCGAGCTCATCGACCCGCTGCTGCCGGCGGCCGAATTCGTGCTCGAGGCCCGAACGGCGAGTGGGACAGGCGATGCGAACGGTACGACCGGTACGGCCACGACGGCGGAGGACCTGGCACTGTCCTGGGTCCTCGACGGGGGAGAAGACCACGGCTTCGCCGCGTCGGCGCCGTCGCGTCAGGACCCTGGAGTAGGCTGGCGGAGAATCGGAGCGATCCGCACCGGAGACGATGTCAGCCTCGACGGCACCCCCGTGCCGGCGAGCGGTTTCAGCCATTTCGGGAAGTGACATGAGCAACGCCATCAGCCTCAACGGTCGTCTGGCCGCGCGCTGGGCCCGCCGCGCGGTCGACCGGCTGCGCAAGGAGCGCACCGAGATCGACGAGCTCAACGTCTTCCCCGTCCCCGACGGCGACACGGGCACGAACATGTACCACACTCTGCGGGCCGCCTACCTCGCCGTCGAAGAGCTCACCGGCCCCGTCACCCTCCCACAGGTCGTCGCCGCACTCGCCGCCGGAGCCGGACGCGGCGCCCGCGGCAACTCCGGACTCATCCTCGCCGTCGCCCTGCAGGGAGTCGCCGATGCCCTGGCCGGAGTCACCGTCGCCACCGCCGACGCCATGGCCACCGCCCTGGAGACCGCCTCCGACCGGGCCCGGGCCGCCGTCGCCCGCCCCGTCGACGGCACCATGCTCACCGTGCTCGACGCCATGGCCACCGAGGCCCGCGAGCACGCCGACGACGGAGCCGAGCTGATCGACGTCATCGCGGCCGTGCGGGAACGCTCCCGGTCGGCCCTGCGGGAGACCACCGGACAGCTCACCGTGCTGCGCGAGGCCGAGGTCGTCGACGCCGGATCGACGGGAATCGTCGAACTCTTCGACCTCCTCTACGCCACCGTCACCGGTCGGACACCGCAGGATTCGATGCTCGCCGAGGTGGCCCGCCCACCGAAGATCATCCACGAAGCCACCGCGGATGAACTCGAGATCGTCGCCATCCTCGCTGATACCCCCACGGACTCGCTCGCCGAGGATCTCGACCGCCTCGGCGGGACCTCGATCGTCATCAACGCGGCCAAGGTCCACGTCCACGTCGCCGACGAGACGACCGCCGCGACCGTCATCGACCGCCTCGGCGAATATGGGATCGCCCGGCTCGATATGGAAGACCTGCGGATGCACGAGCAGGAAGGGGAGACGAAGCTCATCGCCCTGGTCAAGGGCACGGGGCTCCTCATGCACACTGCGCTCAACGGGGCCACGGCGCTGCCTCCGGAGGTGGGGGACCTGTTCGAGACGATGTCCGAACTCATCGCCGCCGAGGACCGGGAGGTCATCGTCATCCCCAGCTCCACCTCGGCGCTGAAGTCCCTGACCGGGCTGGGCGCGCATGTCGTGCGCTCCCGCAACGTCGGCACCCTGCTCTCGGCACTGGCCGTCTACGATCCCTTCGCTCCGGCGGGGGAGATCTTCGCGGATATGACCGAAGCCGCCGCGGGCACCAGAGTGGGCACGATCTATTCGGCCGATCAGCTCGCCTCCGACCCGCCGACCGGGATGCTGCCGGCCGTTGCCGAGGACGAAGGATCGACTGCGGTCGGCGTTCCGGGTGCTGGCGCGGGTGGGGGCACGGCTGTGGCGGCTCATCCGGCGCAGTTCTACCGGGTGTTCATCGAAGGCCGCGCGAAGACCCAGAGCACGGAGCTGCGGACCTTGGTCGAGAAGCTCGCCGATCGGCTGCTCGGGGCCGGTGGAGAGCTGCTCACCGTCGTTTACGGACCCGACTGCGCACCCGAGGTGCTCGACCATCTGCGGGACTGGATCCAGAAGTCACATGAGACCGTCCACTTCCAGGACATCGATGCCAGAGACTCCGGGGTGCTCGTGATCATGGGGGTCGAATGAGGACCCGGCTCGAAGACAACTTCCGGCCGGCCGATCGGAAGAACCTGGCCCAGCGCGGGGTGCATTCCGTCACCGACCTCTTCCGCTTCTTCCCTCGGCGCTACCTCGTGCCGGGGGAGCACACGGAGCTCGGAGATCTGCCGCTCGGTGAGACTGCGATCATCCAGGCCGAAGTCATCAAGGTCGACACGCGGCGGATGAAGCAGCGGAAAGGCACGATCACCGAAGTCATCGTCCATGACGGAACACAGTCGATGAAGATTGCGTTCTTCAACCAGCACTGGTTGGGGAAGGCGCTGAAGCCGGGACTGACCGTTGTCTTCGGCGGCAAGGTGGAATCGTTCCGCGGGCAGCTGACCCTGGCGTCTCCCGTGTGGCTCAACCGCACCGAGGATGATCATGAGTGGACTCCCGAGGACCTCAACTCGCCGTTCCCGATCTACCCGGCCGTGAAGAAGATCGCGCAGTCCCGGCTGTGGAGTTCGATCAAGACCCTGCTCACCGTCGCCGGTCCCGAGGAGTTCGAGGATCCGCTGCCGAAAGGACTGTGGGACGCTCACGAGCTGCCGGATCTGCGCACAGCTCTCGAGGACATGCATCGGCCGCGGACGATCGAGGACGTCGAGCGGGCCCGGCTGCGGTGGAAGTGGGAAGAAGCTCTCGCCCTGCAGACCGAATTCGCCGCCCGCAAGGCGAAGCTGGCTGACGAGAAGGCGACACCGCTGCTGACCCAAGGCGCGAAGAGCCGCCGCTTCGATGCAGACCTGCCCTTCACTCTCACCGCATCCCAGGTCAGGGTCGGTGAGGAGATCTCTGAGGACATGGCTGCGGACCGGCCGATGCACCGGCTCCTCCACGGTGATGTCGGTTCCGGTAAGACGCTTGTGGCGCTGCGGGCCATGCTCACCGCCGTCGACTCGGGTGCCCAGGCCGCCATGCTCGCCCCCACCGAGGTGCTCGCCACTCAGCATTTCCATTCGATTCAGACCTTCCTCGACGAGCAGATGGCGCTGTCTCCGCTGCTGTCCGATGATGATCAGGTGACAGTGGCGCTGATGACCGGGTCGATGCCGGCGAAAGAGCGTCGCGAACTCGCCCTCGACCTCGTCGCCGGCAACATCGACATCGTCGTCGGCACGCATGCGCTGCTGTCGGAGTCGACGATGTTCTCCGACCTCGGCCTCATCGTCGTCGACGAACAGCACCGGTTCGGTGTCGAGCAGCGGGAAGCGCTGCGGGCCAAGGGCGGGGACACGACGCCGCACACTCTCGTGATGTCGGCGACGCCGATCCCGCGCACCGTGGCGATGACGGTCTTCGCCGACCTCGATATCTCGACCTTGAAGGAGATGCCGGCCGGGCCGAAGGACATCGCCACTCATGTGGTGCCGATCGTCGACCAGCCTGCCTGGTACGTCCGGGTGCGTCAGCTCATGCGGCAGACCGCCGAGGCTGGGAAGGGAGTCTTCGTCGTCTTCCCGCGAATCGAACCGACGGACATCGAAGATCCGGAGTCCGGGGACGTCGTCGGACAGAAGCAGGGCATCGAGGACATCTCACGGAAGCTGTCTGAGACCCCGGAACTGGCTGGTCTGACGTTCGGTCTGCTGCACGGTCGGATGTCGACGGCGGAGAAGGACCGGGTGCTTGCGGACTTCGTCGGAGGCGATATCGACATCCTCGTCTCGACGACGGTCATCGAGGTCGGCGTCGACGTGGCGCGGGCGACGATGATGGTCATCATCGAAGCCGAGAACTTCGGCGTCGCACAGCTGCACCAGCTGCGCGGACGCGTCGGCCGTGACGGCAGCTCCGCCCTGTGCTTCCTGCTCACCGAGATGAGTGCTGAGGACGAGAGCTATGGGCGACTGCAGGCGGTGGCCGACACGCTCGACGGATTCGCCCTGGCCGAATACGACCTCGACTCCCGGGGCGAAGGCGATGTGCTCAGCGGCTCCCAATGGGGCGGATCCTCGCTGCGGCACCTTTCGATCCTCCGCGACTCCGAGATCGTGGCCGAAGCGAAGACGATCGCCGAACAGATCGTCGCCGTCGACCCCACCCTCGAGGCGGTGCCTGCGCTCAAGGCCTTCATCAGGCGCGTCCTGCCCGAGGACGACGCGCACTTCATCGAGGCAGGCTGAGGAGGCAGACATGAGAATCATCGCCGGAGCACACAAGGGCGCCAGACTCACCTCCCCGTCGGGGGCGAACACCCGACCGACGTCCGACCGGGTCAAGGAGTCCCTGTTCTCCATGCTCGACGGCTACGGGGTGGTGCCGGCCGCGAACGTCCTCGACCTCTTCGCCGGTTCCGGCGGGCTGGGCTTCGAAGCGATGTCGAGGGGTGCCGCACAGGTCGACTTCGTCGATTCCTCGCTCGCTTCGATCCGCTCGCTGCAGGCCAATGCCGACAAGCTCGGACTCGACCACTCCGCGACAGTCCACGCCGGGGACGTGCTCCAGTTCCTCGCCGGACTGCCCGGACCGGAGAATCCGGAGTCGCGGGTCTTCGACCTCGTGTTCATGGACCCGCCGTACCCGTTGGGGGAGGACGCTGTCACGCAGATCCTCAGGCGTCTGCGCACACACCTGGACATGGAGTCCATCGTCGTCGTCGAACGTGCTGCGCGCTCGCCGGAGCCGACGATGCCCGACGGGCTCGAAGTCTTCCGCGCGAAGACGTTCGGCGAGACCGCGATCCATTTCGTCCAGCTCGTCGGGGAGGCGGACGACGCGGCAGCTGCGGCGGACTAGAGCACGCTGGGGCTCAGAGCACGCTCGAGAGGAACTTGCGGGTGCGTTCGTGCTGCGGGTTGTTGAAGATCTGATCCGGCGGACCCTCTTCGAGCACCTGACCGCCGTCGAACATCATCACCCGGTGTGAGACGTCGCGGGCGAACTGCATCTCGTGGGTGACCAGCAGCATCGTGATATCCGTGGTCTCGGCGATATCGCGCAGCACTTCGAGCACGTCGCCGACGAGTTCCGGATCGAGCGCCGAGGTGACCTCGTCGAGGAGGAGGATCTCCGGGTTCATCGCCAGGGCCCGGGCGATCGCCACACGCTGCTGCTGACCGCCGGAGAGGCGAGTCGGGTGCGCCCCGGCTTTGTCGGCGAGGCCCACGCGTTCGAGCAGCTCCTTGGCTTCCTTGGTCGCGTCGGCCTTGGACTTGCCGAGCACGTGCACGGGGGCTTCGATGATGTTCTCGAGCACGGTCATGTTCGGGAACAGGTTGAACTGCTGGAAGACCATGCCGATGCGCGTGGTCATCTCGCGGGTGCGCTTCTTCGGCAGCTCGACCCGCTTGCCGTCGCGCTCTTCGAACGTCAGCGGCTGACCGTCGACGAAGATGTAGCCGCCGGTGAGCTCTTCGAGGGTCATCACCAGCCGCAGGATCGTCGTCTTGCCCGATCCGCTGGGTCCGATGAGGGTGACGCGCTCGCCGGGAGCCACCGTGAAGTTGAGGTTCTTGAGCACCGTGGTCGGCCCGAAGCTCTTCTCCACGTCAGTGAATTCGATCGCCGGTGTGCCGGTGTCGGTTGGTGTGGCTGGGGTGTTCTCAGTAGGTGGCAAGACGTCGATCCAATCTCTGAATGAGCAGTGAGGTCGGGTAGCTGGCGGCGAGGAAGATGATGCCGGCCAGCGTGAAGGCTTCCGTATAGGCGAAGGTCGAACCGCCGAATTCCTTCGCGGCCGTGACGAGCTCGACGACGGAGATCGCGAACAGGAACGGTGTGTCCTTGAACATCGCGACCGCGTAGTTGCCCAACGACGGGATCGTCGCCCGCAGCGCCTGCGGGAGCACGATCGCGGTGAACGTGCGCACCGGCGGCAGCGACAGGGCGGTGGCCGCTTCGAACTGTCCCGGCGGTACGGCATCGATCCCGGCTCGGTAGCTTTCGGACATGTAGGTCGAATAGTGGATGCCGATGACGATGAAGCCGACGACGAGAGCCGGGATGTCGACGAGACCCGGAATGTCCGAGAACCCGAAGTAGACGAACAGCAGCTGGACGACCAGCGGGGTGTTGCGGATGAACGCGACGATGAGACGGACGAGCCAGTTGATCCACCGCGGCAGTCCGCGGATGGCGACGGCGAGGATGAGTCCGAGGATCGCGGCGATGACGGTGCCGACGACGGTGGCGATGAGCGTGTTGACGAACCCACGCAGCAGGATCGGCAGTGCTTCGGCGGCGAATTCCCAGTTCCAGATCACAGGGTGCCTCCCTTCGCACGTGCGGCATCGGACCGGGCCGCACGCCGGGCGTCGCGGCGATCGGTCCGTGAGTTCGAGCGCCTGCGACCCAGCGCAGCTGTGGCCCTGCGTTCGAGGAAGTTCATGAATTCCTGGAGCAGCCAGGCCAGCACGAAGTAGATGAGGAGACCGATCGAGAAGGCGAACATCGTGTCACCGGTCGACTGGCGCAGCTGGCCGACCTTATCGGTGAGGTCGGAGAGAGTGATGAAGGAGACGACCGCCGTGCCCTTGAGAAGTTGGATGAGCAAGGTCGCGATCGAAGGGATCATGAGCGCCCAGGCCTGCGGGAAGATCACACGGATCATCCGGCGGGTGGGGGAGAGGCTGAGCGCGATCGCGGCCTCCCACTGCCCGGGGGCCACGGTCTTGATCGAGGACCGGACCACCTCGGCGGAATAGGCTCCGTAGTTGAGCGCCAGCGCGCCGATGCCACAGGCCATGGGGTCGAGGTCGGCGCCGAGGAGCGGCAGCACGTAGAACAGCCAGAACAGCTGGACGAGCAATGAGGTGCCGCGGAAGAATTCGACGATGATGCGCGCCGGGATGCGCAGCCAGGCACTCGGCGAGGTCATCGTCAGACCCAGGATGAGGGCGATGAGCACGGCCCCGATGCTGCCGAGAACCGTGAGGATGATGGTTGTCTGAACTCCCTCCCACAGCTGTGGGAGGAAGTTCAGCAACGTCGTGATGTTGTCGTTCATAGTGCTGGAGTTGGCGCCGACTCAGGAGTCAGCGGTGGGAAGTTCGCCCTTGCACAGCTGATCGGTCGTGATCGAACCGTCGGGGCGCTCCTCGGCCGTGAAGCCGTAGTCGCCGACGGCGTCGAGGTAGGCGTCCTCGTCGGAGATGATCTTGTCCAGACCCTTGTTCCACTCGTCGCGGAGTTCCTCGTCATCGGTGCGGAAGACCGTGGCACCGGCACCGACCTGCGGGACACCGTCGATCTCCTGGACGAAGGATTCGCTGACTTCGACACCGGCATCGGCGTTGTTCTTCGCCATCCAGTTGAGCGAGATGGCGGTCAGCGCAAAGACGTCGGCGCGACCGGTGGTCACGGCGTCCATACCGTCCTGCGGGGTGCCGACCTGCTGGGTCTCGATGCCGAGGTCTTTCGCATAGTCGGATTCGATGGCACCGGTCATGGTGGCGAGCTTGACGCCCTTGTCCTTGACGTCATCGAGGTTCTTCATGCCGTCGAGCTTGCCCTCCTTGGTCATGAGGGCAGTCGTGTACATGAACTCGGGATCGCCGAAGGCGGCCTGCTCGCAGCGGTCGGGCAGGATCGACATGCCGGCGGAGATCGCGTCGAAGCGATCGGCATTGAGGCCGGGGATGAGAGATCCGAATTCGGTGTTGACGCCTTCGACGTCGTCGACGCCGAGCTCCTTGAACACGGCCTTGGCCAGGGAGACGGAAGCTCCCTGGAGCTCACCGCCCTCTTCGAAGCTGTACGGGGCCTCACCGGCGAAGCCGACGGTGATCTTTCCGTCGTCGATGGCCTTCTGGAGAGTCGACTTGTCCGAGTCGCTTCCGCCGCAGGCACCCAGTGTGAGCGTCAGCGCGAGGATCGAAGTCGCGGCGGCCAGTCCTTTGAGTTTCATATGCTGTTCCTTCCTTGAACGTCGACACATCGAGGTGACGTGCGTCTCTTGGACAGTATTCAATACTCATGTTGTCCGAATGTCACACTGTCTGACAACGTTATATGATCGTGACCGTGACGAATCCTCCTACTTCCGAGCTGCCGGTGCTGCGCAAAGTGGTCCGGGCGTCGACGATCGACCTCATCGTCGACCAGATCCGCAACGCCATCTACTCCGGGTCACTCGAGCCCGGTCAGTCGATCAGCGAAGTGCGCACGGCCGAGCTGCTCGGGGTGTCGCGGCCGTCCCTGCGGGAGGCCCTGCAGCGTCTCATCAGCGAAGGCGTGATGACGCATGCTCCCGGACGAGGTGTGCATGTGAGGCGGATGCGCACCGCCGATATCGACGACATCTACGCCGTGCGCGAGGCGATCGAGTCGCAGGCGGTCAAGCTCGTCGTCAGGCAGGGTCGGTCCACGTCACGGATCGGCACGGCGCTGCGAGAGCTCGAGCACGCCATCGAGGACAACGTCGCGCGTACGATCGGCGACGCCGACCTCAACTTCCACTATGCGATCGTCGCGTCCTCCGGATCGGCGCGGCTGACCGACCTCATGAAGGTCTCGATGGTCCACACCCGACTGCTGTCGCTGTCCGAGAAGCGCGGCTACGAGGTTCGGTGCGATCTCATCGACAGCCACCGCAAGCTCGCCGAGGCGGTCGCCGCCGGTGACGAGCCCCGTTCCCTGGCCATCGTCGCGCGGATCATGGCCGAGGCCGCCTCCCGACTGCACGGATCCGATGACGGTTTCGACGCCCAAGTCGTCAGGGGCCACGACGATGAGACGCCCGCCGGCGACCAGTGGCTGCAGCTGCGTGAGCGGCCGAACGATACGATGAGGGCATGAAGGTCGTCTGCCCCGGTTCCTATGACCCGATCACCATGGGTCATCTCGATATCATCGCTCGCAGCTCTCGGATGTTCGAAGAGGTCGTCGTGGCGGTCGTCCACAATCCCTCGAAGTCCGGTCGCTTCGACCCGGAGGTCCGCGCGGACCTCATCCGTCGATCCCTGACCGAGGACGAACGCACTCGGGGCGCACAGAACATCACGATCGACCTCGTCTCCGGGGGCCTCCTCGTCGACTACTGCACGAGAATCGGCGCCCCCGCCGTCGTCAAGGGCCTGCGCTCGGGCACCGACTTCGCCTACGAACTGCCGATGGCGCTGATGAACAAGCATCTGTCCGAACTCGAGACGATCTTCGTCCCCGGTGATCCGAAGTTCGAACACGTCTCCTCCTCACTCATCAAGGAAGTCCACGGAGGCGGCGGGGACATCGAAGGCCTCGTCCCCACCTCTGTGCTCGACGCCCTGCGGGGAGACAACCCCGGCGACGGCGCTCGCTGAGGGATGGGCGCGGCGACTCCAGCCAACCGGGCGTGGTTTCCCGGTCTCGTCATCCATACCGTGCTCGCGCACGCCACCTACAACGGCGTCCGCGTCCTCATCTCCTACCGCACCCTCGAACTCGGCGGAACGGGGTTCGTCCTCGGCCTGATGACGGCCGTGTACTCCCTCGTCCCTCTGCTCACCGCTCTCCTCATCGGCCGCCTCGTCGACCGCGGGTACGCCACCGCGGTGCTGTGGACGGGCACCGTGCTGTCCGTCCTGCCCGTCGCGCTCGCGGCCATGGCACCCAACCTCGGTGTGCTGCTGGTCGCCACGATGAGCCTCGGCGTCGGACAGCTGCTGACCACGGTCGCCTCCCAAGCACTCATCCCGCAGAGCTTCCCGGCGGCCCAGATGACATCGAAGTTCGGCCACCTCACCCTCGGCGTCTCGATCGGGCAGACCATCGGACTGCCTCTGGCGGGAATGGTCGCCGATGCCACCTCGGGGGACACCGCGATCACGAACGCCCTGTGGTTCATGACCGCGGTCTCCGCGCTCACCCTCATCGCCGCCGTGATCGTCATGCTCCGCGGCAGGACTCCGCACGTCTCCCGAGCCGAGGCGGCCGAAGGGACGCAGACGCCGTGGGCGCTCCTGTCGATCAGGGGGATGAAACCGGCGATCTTCGCGTCCATGGCCACGCTCGCCGCCGTCGACCTGATGACCGCCTACCTGCCGCTCATCGGGCAGCAGAACGGACTGTCCGTGACCACGGTGACCTGGCTGCTCGCCCTGCGCACCCTGGCCTCGGTGGTCTCACGGCTCTTCATCGGAAGCCTCACGGCCAGGTGGCGGGACCTGTCTCTGCTGTGGACCGCCTCGGCGATGGCCGGCATCAGCGTCGTCCTCATCCCCGTGTTCAGCCAACCGTGGATGCTCGGGCTGCTGCTCGCGGTCGCGGGATTCTGCTTCGGACTCACCCAGCCGCTGACCATGTCGTGGGTGTCCGCGCTGGCCGATGCGAAGAATCGGGCCGCGGTGCTCTCGATCCGCCTGGCGGGCAACCGACTCAGCCAGGTCGCGATCCCCTCGGCCGCCTCGGCGCTGACGATCGTCGCCGGCTCCGGGGTCGTGTTCACGATGTCCGGAGCGCTGCTCCTCATCGCCGGGGCAGTGACCTGGCGCAATCATCACGAACGATGGTGACGAGGAACACCTGCACGGCCGATGAGCACCGATTGGTAATGACCGCTGACAATGATTAGAATGGTGAGTCGCGTGTGAACGCAGGAGCGACATCCTCAAACGCACCAGGAGGACAGGGCATGAAGAACAGATCTGAACTCGTCTATGATCTCAGATCCATGGGACTGCTCGGTCATCCGGGTGAGTGGGAACGGGTGAACACCACCTTGTCGGCTCCAGCGGATCTCAAGATCGAAGTGATCGGGGTTGGTCAAGGTTCACCACTGACGCTCGAGCTGATGTTCGAGAGTGTGTCGGAGGGGATCTACGTGTCGGGCACAGTCTCGGCGACGGCCCGCGGCGAAGACGCGAGGACGCTCGAACCCATCGAGCTGCCTATAGATGTGGACATCCAGGAGATGTACGTCTATGAGCAGGCCGAAGGGGACGAGGACTCCTACGTCATCGACCGGGATCAGCTCGACCTCGAGCCCGCGATCAGAGACGCCGTCGTGATGGCTCTGCCGTTCAATCCCTCGCGGGATGAGAGCGAGGAGTTCAGCTACACCCTGGGGGAGGACCTCGAGGTGGACGAGGACGAATCCGAATCGCCGTTCGCATCATTGAAGAATCTGTTGGAAGAGAAGAAAGAGAGCTAGACGTGGCTGTTCCGAAGCGTAAATTGTCGCGCAGCAACACCCGCCACCGTCGTTCGCAGTGGAAGGCCAAGGCTCCGAACCTGGTCAAGACTGTGGAGAACGGTCGCGTTGTGTACTCGCGCCCCCACCAGGCCAAGGTCGTCGAAGACGCAGCCGGCACCCCGCTGTACCTCGAGTACAAGGGCCGCAAGGTCGCTGACGTCTGAGACTGTGGACACAGACACCACAGCAGCACTGAAGAAGAGTCTCGGGATCGATATTGATCCCGAGACTTTTCATCTCGCGCTCACGCACCGCTCCTTCGCCTTCGAGGCCGGTGGCATCCCCACCAACGAGCGCCTCGAGTTCCTCGGCGACTCCGTTCTCGGCCTCGTCGCCACCGAGTCGCTGTTCTACGACAACCCGGACCTGCCCGAAGGCCAGCTGGCCAAAATGCGTTCGGCCGTCGTCAACACGCGCGCCCTCGCCTCGATCGCCCGCCGCCACGGCATCGGCGAGCACATTCTGCTGGGCAAGGGTGAGGAGCTGACCGGAGGCCGGAACAAGGACTCGATCCTCGCCGACACGGTCGAAGCGCTCATCGGCGCGACCTTCGTCTCCCGCGGACGCGAAGAGGCCTTCGCCTTCGTCCACCGCCTCATCGACGGCATGCTCGACGACGCGGTCAACCTCGGCGCGGGGATGGATTTCAAGACCACCCTGCAGGAAGCGGCCGCCGACCTCGACCTCGGTGCCGTGAGCTACGAGATCACCTCGGCCGGGCCCGACCATGCGATGGTGTTCACCGCCACCGCGATGCTCGGGGCGAACAACTGGGGCGCCGGCGACGGTTCGTCGAAGAAGGCCGCCGAAGCCGCGGCCGCCGAGGTGGCTGTCAAAGCCATCCGCACCATCTACCCGGACTACCGGCGCTGAGCCTCACCGTGGTCTCTTTGTGCGCTCACGGGCGCATGCCTGATCGAATCGAGGGTCACTGATGCCTGAGCTTCCCGAAGTCGAAAGTGTCCGTCGCGGCGTCGACGAATGGACGGCCGGGACCACGATCACCGGCGCCGAGGTGGCCGACCCCCGAATTCTGGGCACGACGTCCCAGCGGCGCATCGATCCGTCCGCGGTCTCCGGGTTCGCTTCGGCTGTGACCGGGGCACACATCCTCAAGGCCGAACGGCGCGGGAAGTTCATGTGGCTGAGCCTGGGGGAGGCGACTGCGCCTTCCTCGGAGACGGCGGGCCGGGACTCGGGGGCCTGCTCGCCGCTGACGCCCGAGCTCGGCATCCTCGTGCATCTGGGCATGAGCGGACAGCTGCGCATCCATTCGCCCGGCGAGGAGCTCCACCGGCACACGCGTGCGGTCCTGCGCCTCGACAGCGACCGCGAACTGCGCTTCGTCGACCAACGGATCTTCGGCCATATGGGCGTCCAACCCCTCGTCCACGGGTACGGGCGACTCGTCCCCGCCTCGGCGATCCATATCGCCCCCGATCCGCTCGAACCCGCGTTCGATCCGGAACGGGTCGTGGCGGAGCTTGCGAAGAAGCGCACGGCGATCAAGGCCGCGCTGCTCGACCAGACGCTGGTCAGCGGAATCGGAAACATCTACGCCGATGAGGCGCTGTTCCGGGCGGGAGTCCACCCCCTGGCAGTGCCGGCGCGGACACGGAAGAACCGCCTGACCGCGGTCATCGAATCCGCGACGACAGTGATGAGCGACGCCCTGGCCGTGGGCGGGACGAGCTTCGATGCTCTCTACGTCAACGTCAACGGCGAATCCGGCTACTTCGATCGCGCCCTGCTCGTCTACGGGCGCGGGGGACAGGAATGCGTGCGCTGCGGGACCGAGATCGTCAAGATCACCGTCGGCGGACGCGGAACCCACTACTGCCCCGTGTGCCAGAAGGTCCCGCGGTACCGGTAGGCGGGATGCCCCTCACCGCTGCTCGTATTTCCTCGCGTTCGTCGCGCTTCCTCCTGTCAGCACTCCATCAGTCACCGGCAGCGGCTGTCTGCACCGGTGCAGCGCGCTGACATGACGCTCCGGGTGCGCGATGCCTGCGATCAGCGGCCGGGGAGATCGGACTGCTGGGACATTCGTGCCAGATAAGCCTTGTGGCCGTCGATGAGGGCTCTCTGCGCCTCGCCGTGGTCGGGCGGGGTGAGCATGTTCGCGGGGTTCGTCGGAGACAACCACAGCGAGTCGACCTCGACGATCCGACCGTTCCTGAGACGCGCGGCCGCCGCCAGCCGCGGGCGTGAACCCGGGGCGGGGATGAGAATGCGGTCGAGATCCCGCCAGGCGATCCGATGAGGTCTGCCGGTGAAGCCGCACCAGATGAACTCCTCAGGAGTGATCTCCAACCGGGCGCGTGAACCCATGTGGAAATTCACCCACGCGCCGATGAGCAGGATGACCGGGCCGAAGAGGAAGATGAGGGCCACGGGGTCGCCGACGACGGCGATGACGATGAGGGTGATGAACGCGAGTATCGCCATGACGACCAGCATCCATCCGACGAACTTCGAGATGTTCCCCTCGCGTCTGATAACCGTATTCATCCGATCAGGTTCTGCCTCTCCGAAGGCCCCGTCGGTGACGACGGGGCCTTTTATGCTCCCCCGGCTGGGCTCGAACCAGCGACCCTTCGATTAACAGTCGAATGCTCTGCCAACTGAGCTACGGAGGAAAACGGCGCAGTCGCCTGCGCACGATGAGAAACTCTACCAAAAGATTCCGGATCTCGCCGCCGCCTGCAGATATGCTGGTGCCCAATATGCATCTCAAAAGCCTGACACTGCGGGGATTCAAGTCCTTCGCCTCGGCGACGACCCTTCGATTCGAGCCGGGAATCACCTGCGTCGTCGGCCCCAACGGCTCGGGCAAGTCCAACGTCGTCGACGCCCTGTCCTGGGTGATGGGCGAGCAGGGTGCGAAGAATCTGCGCGGCGGAAAGATGGACGACGTCATCTTCGCCGGAACCTCGAAACGTCAGGCTCTGGGCCGCGCCGAGGTGACCCTGACCATCGACAACACCGACGGAGCCATCCCCGTCGACTACACCGAAGTGACCATCTCGCGGACCCTGTTCCGCACCGGCGGATCCGAATACGCCGTCAACGGAGCGCCGGCGAGGCTGCTCGACATCCAAGAGCTGCTCAACGACTCCGGCCTGGGCAAGGAGATGCACGTCATCGTCGGTCAGGGCCGCCTCGACGCGATCCTCCATGCCGACCCGCTGGAGAGGCGCAGCTTCATCGAAGAGGCCGCCGGGGTGCTCAAGCACCGACGTCGTAAGGACAAAGCGGTCCGCAAACTCACCGGACTGCAGACGAACCTCGACCGGCTCACCGATCTGCGCACCGAACTCAACCGGCAGTTAGGGCCCTTGGGACGGCAGGCCGAAGCCGCAGCGAAGGCCGCGACCGTGCAGGCGACGCTGCGTGACGCCACCGCCAGACTGCTCGCTGACGATGCTGTGCGGATGCAGTCTTCCCTGGCCTCGACGAGCGAGGGCGAAGACCACAGCGACCGCATCGCCGAACTCGACCATCGACGCACTCGCACCGAGGCGCGCCTGGCGGAGATCGAAGCTCGGCTGTCTGAGCTCGACAGCGAACTCGAAGTCCAGCGCACCGCCGAATCGCGGACGCAGACGCAGGTCGTGCGTGCTCAGGGGCTGAGCCAACGTGCCGCGGACAAGCGTTCCCACCTGCTCTCGGAGGTTACGAGCCTGGGACAGAGGGAAGCGAAGTCACCCGAAGAGCTGCGCGAACAGGCCGAACGGTTCCGCGGTGAGCTGGGCGACGCCGAGGCGGCCGTGACCGAGAAGACGACCGCACTCGAGGCCAGCCAGCAGCGGAAAGAAGAGCTCACCCAGGCTCTGCGCACCGCCGAAGACGAGGTCAGGGCCGCACAGATCGCCATCACCGAAGCGGTGAAGAACCGGTCGGCGCTGCAGTCGAAGCAGACGCAGGCGGCCGAGCGGATCACCGACCTCAAGTCCCGGATCGAAGCCAACCGCGCAGAGATCGACACCGTCACCGCCCGCATCGCCGAACGTGAGAGGGAACTCGAAGCGGCCGAGACCGGTGTCGAGGACGTCGAAGCCGGTGAGACCGAACTCGACTCCGCCTACGAGGCGGCGCAGGAGAGCCTCGAGAAGCTGGAGACCGAACGCACTGAGCTGCAGGAACAGCGGGCGAAGGTCGCGTCCGAATTGTCCTCGGCGAAGGCCCGTGCGGAAGCCCTGGCCTTGGGCACCGCCCTGGAGGCCGACCTCGAAGACATCGTCAACGCGAACTTGCCGGGAGTGCACACGGCCGTGACCGAACGGCTGAGCGTCGACCACGGATTCGAGATGGCCGCGGCAGCGGCCCTGTCGACGACGGTCTCCGGTGTCATCGTCGATGACAGCGACGTGGCGCTGGCAGTGCTCGACCACCTCGGCGAGGACACGAACGTGTCACTGACGATCCCCGCCGGAGTCGAACCAGCAGCAGGGAAGGGCGGTGGGACCACCCTTGACGCACTGCCGACCCTGCCCGCGCTGCCTGCGGTGGAAGGCCTGCGATGGCTCTCCGATGTCGTCGACAGCGACGTCCCCGAACTGCGTGCTCTGCTGGCCCGGGCGCTGCACGGTGTCGTCTGCGTCCCCGATGCGCGCACCGGAATCGAACTGACCGCGGCCCGGCCCGAACTCACCGCTGTCACCGTCCACGGTGAAGTGCTCACCGCGACCCGCATCAGCCGGGCCCGCACCGCCTCGGGCACACGGCTGGCCTCACAGACCGCGCTCGAGGACACCCATTCCCTCATCGCCGAACTCGACGACCGGGCGAGGAAGCTCGACGCCTCCTTGAGGGAACTCGAACCGCGCCTGACCGCAGCACGTGATGAATCAGCCGCAGCCCTCGACGCTCTTCACTCCTCGGATGCGAAGATCATGGCCGCCGCCGAGGAGGTCTCGCGCATCACCGGTGATATCGGTGTGGCCCGCACTCGCCTGCAGCGCGCGCAGGAGAACGCGACCGAACTCGAATCCCGCCTGGCAGCCGCAGAACGCGACTCCCAATCGGCCGCGGCGGCACTGGCGTCCGCCGCCGAGGTCGACGAAGTCGTCGACACCGCGGCCCGGGACGAGCTCAGCGCCCAGGTCGCCCAGGCCGCCGACGACCTCGTCGAAGCCCGTATCAGCCACCGATCGGCCGCCGACCGGGCCCGGTTCCTCAGCGACCGGGTCGACTCCCTCCTGCGAGCGGCGAAGGCCGAAGAGGCGGCGCGGGAGCAGACGCAGCGCGCGATCGCGAAGAAGAAGCGCGCGGCCGCCTCGGTGCAGCTCATCGCCGAGACGGCGGCCGACGCCGCGGAGCTGGCCACCTCCACGGTGGCCGAACTCGGTGAGGCGATCCAGGTCCTCGTCGACGAACGCGGCGGTCTGCGCGAAGAGAAGGGCCGCCTCGGCGAGGAATTGGGGTCGACGCGAACCCAGCTGCAGAAGCTCAAGGACGCCGCCGCCGAGGCGGAACTGGCGAAGGAGCGATTCAGGCTGAAGCTCGAGGAGATCGCGCACCGATCGGAGGAGGAGACGGGGCTGGGAATCGACCGCCTCATCGACGAATTCGGGCCGCATCTGCCCGTTCCGTCGTTCGGGGAGGACGTCGAGGACCGGCCGTATGTGCGCGCCGAAGTGGAGAAGCGGCAGAAGCAGGCGGCGTCGCAGCTCAAGCGCATCGGCACGGTCAATCCGCTCGCGCTCGAGGAGTATGAGGCGCTGAAGGAACGGCATCAGTTCCTCGAGAAGCAGATCGCGGACATCGAATCCTCGCGCAAGGACCTCATGCAGCTCGTCGAGGAGGTCGACCGGCACGTCGAACGCGTCTTCGCCGACGCCTATGCGGATACGGCGCGGGAGTTCGAGGACATCTTCTCCCGCCTCTTCCCCGGTGGTGAGGGCGCACTGAGCCTGACCGATCCGAACGATATGCTCACCACCGGCGTCGACGTCCACGCCCGCCCGGCCGGCAAGAAGGTCAAACGCCTGTCTCTGCTCTCCGGCGGCGAGCGGTCGCTGGTCGCCGTGGCCATGCTGGTAGCGATCTTCAAGGCCCGGCCGAGTCCGTTCTACGTCATGGACGAGGTCGAAGCGGCCCTCGACGATCTCAACCTCTCGCGCCTGCTCACGGTGTTCAAGGAGCTCCAGGACTCCTCGCAGCTCATCGTCATCACCCACCAGAAGCGGACCATGGAGATCGCCGATGCCCTCTACGGAGTGACGATGCACGGCGATGGGGTGTCGAAGGTCATATCGCAGCGGATTCCGTGAACCACGGCACCCGGTCTGCCCGCCGCGCCCGAGGTGACGGGCCCGCGGTGAGGACACAAGGCCGTTTGACGGTGACGTCCAGGACAGTCCCAGCGAATTTTGCAACTGCCGTATGGCGGGCGAGCACAATTGTCGTCGCCGGGGACTATAGACTTGGGCCGAGACACAGGTAATCGAAGAACGTGAGGAGCGAGACGTCCATGGCCGAGGCTGCTGTGCTGCGAGGTGGCTCGAGGGCATGAATTCGGTACTCGTCGTCATCGTCGGACTGGCGATCTCCTTCGCTCTGGCACTCGTCGTCGTCCTCCTCGTGGCTCTGCCCGGCCTGCGCGCCGAAGGACGCCTGCGATACTCCTCCGACGTGCAGCGCTTCCGCCTGCCGCCCGAGTGGACCGGCTACGACGACGAAGTCCACGAATTCTTCGGCCACGATGACGGCACCTCGCACCTGGCGACCAGGGAACAGGCGGCGGTGACCGCGATCCGCGATCACTCCTATGTGCTCCGGCCACAGCCCAGGCGCCATGCGGCCCCCTCGCTCATCACGGTGCGCCCGCGCACCCGCCACTGGAAGATCCCCGAGTCGGGAACCGGGTGGAAGACCACCGCCGGGCTGCTCTTCGGCAGCCGGGGGTCCTGACCTTCGCACCCACGGTCTCGAGCGGTCGAGACCCACGACAACGACGACCGCGCCGACTGATTCCGGCGCGCTCAACGACACACAGACACCACCGGAAGAATCCGGGAACTCGAGTGCCGACGGCTCGGACGGCGGCGCTCAAAGGAGGACGGAAGAACCATGGATCAGCCGATCATCTTGCTCATCGTCGCGGCGATCGTGTTCGCTCTCGTCGTCGCGCTGGGCATCTCGCTGCGCGTCAACGCCCGGAAGAAAGGGCCGGATGAGCGGCGCGGCATCGATGCGGAGGTCACCGGTGAACTGAGCATCGATGACGTCGCCGAGGCGGTCGAGAAGGACAGAGCCGAAACGCGCGGATCCGAGGTTCCCACCGAACCGGCCAGCCGCCTCGTCCGACTGCGGCAGCGCCTGGCGAAGTCGAACTCCGGGCTCGGCCGCGGGCTGCTCAACCTCCTCTCACGCGACAACCTCGATGAGTCCGCCTGGGAGGAGATCGAGGACACGCTCATCCTCGCCGATGTCGGCGTCGAACCGACGACCGAACTCGTCGACCGCCTGCGCGAGCGCGTCAAGGTGCTCGGCACTCGGGACCCCGAAGAGGTCCGCGGACTGCTGCGCGAAGAGCTCATCACGCTCGTCGACCCGACGATGGACCGGTCGCTGGCCGATGCCGGCACGGGCGACGACCCCTCCGTCATCCTCGTGGTCGGGGTCAACGGCGCGGGGAAGACGACGACGGTGGGCAAGATCGCCCGTGTGCTCGTCGCCGAGGACAAGTCCGTGCTGCTCGGAGCCGCGGACACCTTCCGTGCCGCCGCAGCCGAACAGCTGGCCACATGGGGCGAACGCGTCGGCGTCGAAACCGTCCGCAAGGACGAAGGGGCCGACCCCGCCTCGGTGGCATACTCAGCCGTCGAGAAGGGGCAGGCCGACGGCACCGACGTCGTCCTCATCGACACCGCCGGGCGGCTGCAGAACAAACGCGGACTCATGGATGAGCTCGGCAAGGTCAAGCGGGTGGCCACCCGCCCGCTGGGGGAGGGCCACGAGATCGACGAAGTGCTGCTCGTCCTCGACGCGACCACCGGACAGAACGGCATGCAGCAGGCGAAGGTCTTCGCCGAGGCGGTCGACATCACCGGAATCGTGCTCACCAAGCTCGACGGCACCGCGAAGGGCGGAATCGTCGTCGCCGTCCAGCGTGAGCTCGGCGTGCCGGTCAAGCTCATCGGACTCGGCGAAGGCGCCGACGACCTCGCACCATTCACTGCCGAAGGATTCGTCGACGCACTGCTCGACTGAGGGCTGATTGAACGCTCAGCAGTCCCGACGGCATTGTCGCGCAACTGTTCCCGCACATTCTTCGAGCCTGGTCTCACCCGCATATTCGCAGGGTGAGACCAGGCTTGTCACATTCCGGAAACATTGACGACTCACCACTGTGACATGCGTCATGCAGACTGTGTCTGCCCGGTTCGTTTCGGAACCGGCCGAGACACGAAAGAGACGAAAGAGACGACATGGAACTCGATGCAGTGAATGTATGGATGATGGTCGCCGCGGGGTTGGTGCTGCTCATGACCCCCGGGGTGGCGTTCTTCTACGGAGGAATGACGCGGATCACCTCGGCGATCAATATGATGATGATGGTCTTCTCCGCGATGGCCGTCGGTGGACTCGTCTGGGTCCTCTTCGGCTACGGACTGAGCTCCGGTGACTCGATCGCCGGAATCGTCGGCAACCCGCTGTCCGAACTCGGACTCACCGGCTCGGTCGCGAACGACCCGGCCTCGCTGATCTCCATCGGCTACGGTTCGACGTTCGCGATGATCGCGATCGCCCTCATCGCCGGCGCGGTCGCCGACCGGGCGAAGTTCTCCACCTGGCTGGTCTTCTCCGCCGCGTGGGTGACCCTCGTGTACTGCCCCCTGGCGTTCATGGTCTGGGGAGACGGACTGCTCAGCGAATCCGGCGCGATCGGCAGTCTGTTCGGGCCGGCCATCGACTTCGCCGGAGGCACGGTCGTCCACATCAATGCCGGCATCTCCGCCCTGGTGCTCGTCGTCGTCATGGGTCGTCGCGCCCGCTTCTCGACCCCGCACAAGCCGCACAACATCCCGATCACCGTGCTCGGGGCTGCGCTGCTGTGGTTCGGCTGGTTCGGGTTCAACGGCGGTGCCGCCACCACCATCGAACAGGGCGGACTCATCTGGATCAACACGCTGGCAGCACCTGCCGCTGGCATGATCACCTGGATCATGATCGAACGCCTGCGCGCCTCGCGACCGAGCAGCATCGGCAGCGTCTCGGGAGCTATCGCCGGCCTCGTCGCGATCACCCCGGCGTGTGCGAACGTCGATCCCTATGCGGCCATCCTCATCGGAATCGCGGCAGGCGCCGGTGCGATCTTCGCCGTCGAAGCGAAGAACCGTCTGCGCTATGACGATGCGCTCGATGTCGTGGCCGTCCACCTCGTCGCCGGAATCATCGGCACCGTGATGATCGGGTTCTTCGCCTTCCCGAACGAAGACGGACCGGCCGGCCTCTTCTACGGAGGCGGACTCGAACTCCTCGTTGCACAGGTGCTCGCCTGTCTCGTGGCCATCGTCTTCGCGGGTCTCGTCACGCTGGCCATCTCGCTGGTGCTGCGTTCGACGATGGGGCTGCGGATCGACCCGCGGGAGGAACTCGAGGGAATCGACACCTTCGAACACGCCGAGCAGGCCTACTCGTTCCGGTGACCCCAACAGACGCCCGTCCAGGCGGCCGGTGGGTCTCGCCGGCCGCGTGAACGGGGGAGAGTGCGACGTCGTGCTCATTGATCGCCTCGGCAGGGTGGAAGCAGACCACCTCGCCGAGGCGATCGGCCGTTCCGCTTGCAGGTGAAGCATTTGTGCCGCCTCGGCGTTCGGCAATTGACGAATACTGGAAGGCCAGCGCCACCTCGGCGAGGGTTCACGGGGCATTGTCAGCACTCTTGGTTTCAGCCCGGCACGGGTGACTTGCTAGTCTAGAGAGTCGACCAAACCATCGTGAAGAAGGCTTGTACGTGTTTAACTCTCTGTCCGACAGGCTCACCGCGACTTTCAAGAATCTGCGCGGGAAGGGCCGGCTGTCCGAAGCCGACGTCGATGCCACCATCCGTGAGATCAGACGTGCCCTGCTCGACGCCGACGTCGCACTGCCTGTCGTGCGTGCCTTCACCGGCCGGATCCGCGAACGCGCCCTGTCCGAGGAGGTCTCGGCAGCGCTCAACCCCGGCCAGCAGGTCGTCAAGATCGTCAACGACGAACTCGTCGGCATCCTCGGCGGGCAGACCCGTCGCCTCAACTTCGCCAAGCGTCCGCCGACGGTCATCATGCTCGCCGGCCTCCAGGGTGCCGGTAAGACCACCCTGGCCGGCAAACTCGCCCACTGGCTGAAGTCCGAGGGCCACCGTCCCATGCTCGTCGCCGCCGACCTGCAGCGGCCCAACGCCGTCAACCAGCTCCAGATCGTCGGCGAACGTGCCGGTGCCGTGGTCTATGCCCCGGAGCCGGGCAACGGCGTGGGCGATCCGATCCAGGTCGCCACCGACTCGATCGAGGTCGCGAAGTCCAAACTCCACGACGTCGTCATCGTCGATACGGCCGGCCGCCTCGGCATCGACGAGGAGCTCATGGCCCAGGCCGCGGACATCCGCAGCGCGGTCAACCCCGACGAGGTCCTCTTCGTCATCGACGCGATGATCGGTCAGGACGCGGTGAAGACCGCCGAGGCGTTCCTCGACGGCGTCGACTTCACCGGCGTCGTGCTCTCGAAGCTCGACGGTGACTCACGCGGTGGTGCCGCGCTGTCCGTCGCCGAGGTGACCGGAAAGCCGATCATGTTCGCCTCGACCGGCGAATCGATGAAGGACTTCGAGCAGTTCCATCCGGACCGAATGGCCGACCGGATCCTCGACATGGGCGACATCATGACGCTCATCGAGCAGGCCGAGAAGAACTTCGACGAAAAAGAGACCGAGAAGCTCAAGAAGAAGGTCGAGTCCGGCGAGGACTTCGACCTCAACGACTTCCTCACGCAGATGGCGGGCCTGAAGAAGATGGGCTCGATGAAGAAGATGCTGGGCATGATGCCCGGTATGAGCCAGTACAAGGATCAGCTGGCGAACTTCGACGAGCGTGAGGTCGACCGGGTCGAAGCGATTGTGAGATCGATGACACCGCAGGAGCGCACCAACCCGAAGATCCTCAACGGCTCCCGTCGTGCCCGCATCGCCAAGGGCGCCGGCACCACGGTCACCGCGGTCAACCAGCTCATGGAGCGCTTCACGCAGGCGCAGAAGATGATGCGGTCGATGACCCGTGGCGGCGGCGGAATGCCCGGAATGCCCGGTGGCGGCGGTATGCCGCAGATGCCCGGAATGGGCGGAATGCCTGGTGCCGCGGGTGGAAAGAAGAAGAAACCCGCGGGGAAGAAGAAGGGCCGCAAGGGCGGTCAGTCGGGCAACCCGGCCAAGCGTGCGCAGGAGGCGCAGGCGCTGGCCGATAAGAAGGCGGGCAAGACCCAGGATCCGGTCGGTTCGGCCTTCGGCGGTGTCGACCTCGGCGCCGATGAGGAATTCGACCCGGCGAACCTGCCCAAGGGCTTCGGGGGAATCTTCCCAGGTGGTAAGAAGTAGAGGCTTCTGGCACAATTGACTCTTGTACTTTTGCTCTCGGTCCGGGCCCTCTCATCCGCGCCGAAGTGATAGTCCGAGCCGCGGCTTCCAGCAGATCAACCCCACGATTCTTCTGGTACAGCTGTGCACACAGAACACAAAAGGAGACACCACTAAAGTGGCAGTCAAAATTCGTCTGACCCGCATGGGCAAGATCCGTGCACCCTTCTACCGCGTCGTCGTCGCTGATTCGAAGACTCGTCGTGACGGTAAGGCCATCGAGCAGATCGGCATCTACCACCCGACCCGTGAGCCTTCGGTCATCGAGATCGATTCCGAGCGCGCACAGTACTGGCTGTCGGTCGGCGCACAGCCGAGCGACCAGGTCAAGGCTCTGCTCAAGCTCACCGGTGACTGGCAGAAGTTCAAGGGCGAAGGTGAAGCGGTCAACACCGTGAAGCCGCAGCCGGAGAAGGAAGCCTACGTGGCCCCCAACGCCGAATCGGTGATCAAGGAAGCCATCACGCAGAAGGGCGGCAAGTCCGCTGACGCTGCCGAGGCTCCGGCCGAGGAAGCAGCCGAAGCCGCACCTGAGGCCGCTGAAGAAAGCGCTGAAGCCTGAGATGTTGCCTGATTCGCTCGAGCATCTGGTCCGCGGAATCGTCGATCATCCCGACGACGTCTCCGTTCGTTCGCGTTCGTCGCAGCGCGGCACGACCCTCGAGGTCCGGGTTCACCCCGACGACCTCGGCCGGGTCATCGGCCGTGCAGGCAGGACCGCCAAGGCCCTGCGCACCGTGATGAACTCGCTGGCCGGCCGTGAGTCGGTGCGAGTGGACCTCATCGAGGCGTAATTCCGACATCCGAGAGGGGATGCAGTGCAGATGCGCTGCATCCCCTCTCGTGCATTCATCCGCCGGTCGCCGACTACACTGGTGCCAGAGCATGGCGGTCCGTCGGCTGACCGCAAGAGAAGTCATCCGGACGCATGATCGGCCGGACAGGCAGTGACAGCACACTTCGAGGAGCAGTATGGACACGGTGATCGCCCGGCTGGGCAAGCCGCACGGAATCAAAGGCGAATTCACCGTCGAGGTGCGCACCGACCGACCCGAGGAACGGCTCAACCCCGGTGAGACCTTCGCCACCGATCCCGATATCGGAGTGCTGACGCTGAAGTCGGCGAGGTGGCACCGCGACCGCCTACTCCTGGCCTTCGACGAGGTCCCCGATCGCAATCGTGCCGAGGAGATCCGCAATACCCTCATCCTCGCCGAGGCGGACGACGACGAGGACGAAGCCGATGCCTGGTACCTCGACGACCTCATCGGACTCCAGGTCTATGAGAACGACGCCCTCGTCGGCGAGATCGTCGACGTCACCAACGGCACCGCCCAGGACCTGCTCCATATGAAGCACGCGGACGGACACGTTGTGCTCATTCCCTTCGTCACCGAGATCGTGCCCGACGTCGACATCGACTCCGGCCGCGTCAGCGTCACCCCGCCCGCCGGCCTCTTCGACGCCGAATGAGCGAACCGTCCCCGATGACCGACAGCGACACCCCCGCCGAAGCGACTGGATCCGACCCTGTGACCCAGGGTGGGGCCTCCGCCGAGGCGGTCGGACCGCAGATGTCGATCGACGTCGTCTCGATCTTCCCCGAGTATCTTGCCGGTCTGCAGCTCTCGCTCATCGGCAAGGCCGTCGACCGCGGTCAGCTGAGCCTGGACGTCCACGACCTGCGGGACTTCACCTTCGACCGGCACAACACCGTCGATGACTCGCCCTACGGTGGGGGAGCGGGCATGGTCATGAAGGCCGAACCCTGGGCCCTGGCTCTCGAGCACATCCTGGCAGGTCGCAGCAGTGCGGAGGGCGAAGGCCCGGAAAGTGCTCAGAGTGCGGGTCCTGCAGCCGGAGGTAAGCCGACGCTCATCGTGCCCAGCCCTGCCGGGCAGGTGTTCGATCAGCGCATCGCCGAGGACCTCGCCGCCCGCGACCACCTCGTCTTCGCCTGCGGACGCTACGAAGGCATCGACCAGCGCGTCATCGATTGGGCGGGCGAGCACTTCGATCTGCTGCCCATGAGCATCGGCGACTACGTGCTCAACGGCGGCGAAGTCGCCTCGATGGTGATGATCGAAGCCGTCAGCCGCCTCATCCCCGGCGTCATCGGCAACCCCAAGTCGCTGACCGAGGAGAGCCACGAAGACGGACTGCTCGAATACCCGATCTACACGAAGCCGGCGAACTGGCGCGGACGTGACGTGCCCGAGATCCTGCTCAGCGGCAACCATGCCGCGATCGCCCGGTGGCGACGTGACCGACGTCTCGAACGCACCGCAGAAGTCAGACCGGATCTGCTCGAGAGACTCGATGACCTGAGCAAGGACGACCTCGCGGCGCTTCAGCGGTTTGAGTCTGAGCGCTCAACCGTGACAGAATAGAGCGTCGCGTTTGTTGGCACTCACCTGCTTCAGGGGGATGAGTGCCCAAGGTGGCTCGCCGCAGAGATTCGGCGGGTCGACGGGGAGAGATCCCGACAGACGATCCAGCTACCGGTTCACCGGTCCGATATGCGTGTCCTCGACCTGAAGCAGAGGCCACAGGAGAAACCACAATGCAGAAGCTCGATGTTGTAGATGCAGCCTCGCTGAAGTCTGACGTTCCCGAATTCCGCCCGGGCGACACCCTCAACGTTCACGTCAAGGTGATCGAAGGTTCGCGCTCGCGTATCCAGGTCTTCAAGGGAATCGTCATCCGTCGCCAGGGCGACGGCGTTCGCGAGACCTTCACCGTTCGTAAGATCAGCTTCGGCGTCGGTGTGGAGCGTACCTTCCCGGTGCACTCGCCCAACGTCGACAAGATCGAGGTCCTCACCCGCGGTGCAGTGCGCCGTGCGAAGCTGTACTACCTGCGCGAACTGCGCGGCAAGGCTGCTCGCATCCGCGAAAAGGCCTGATTTGCCCGGCACTGTGGGCGATGATCACACGGTGCCGATCAGACATGAAGACGCGACCTTCGGGTCGCGTCTTCTGTCTTCGGCACGGTTCTGGAAGACGATTGCGGCGATTGTCGTCGTCATCATCGTCCTCGGCGGATCGATCCGCGGGTTCGTCATCCAGCGCTTCACCATTCCGAGTGCTTCGATGGAGCCGACGCTCAAGGTCGTCGACTCGATCACGGTGTGGCGTCCGGACGCGCTGCGCGGAGACCTCCAACGCGGAGACATCGTCGTCTTCGACGGTCGCGGATCGTTCGTCGACGATGCGCTGCCCACCCCTCTGCAGAAGATCGGCTCCTGGGTCGGCCTCGGCCCCCGGGACGTCTACTACGTCAAGCGCGTCATCGCCGTCGGCGGTGACAGCCTCGAATGCTGCGACGCGAAGGGGCGTCTGCTGCTCACCGGCAAACCACTGCGCGAAGACTATGCCCCCACTCCCGCCTCGGCGGTGGAATTCTCCGTCGAAGTCCCCGACGGCACCATGTGGGTGATGGGCGACAATCGCAATGAATCCGCCGATTCCCGGTCGCTGCTGGGACGGCCCGGTGGGGGATTCATCCCCACCGATCGGGTCATCGGCCCCGTGATCGGGCACGGCTCCTCGATCGACTGAGCGCCGCCTCGGTGAGGGTGGGTCCAAAGTGCAAATGCAGTGATTTCGATCGGTGCGTATGATTTTCGAACCCGCGGGAGCTGACACGCGGTGCTCATGCTCCCGTCCCGACCTCTCACACGCGAGGTCGGGGGCCCGGCTCGGTGAGGGGAATTCGGCGTCATCTGAGCCTTGCGCGGACGGCTGAGCGTTCGCACTCAACTGCACTGCGGCTGGGAGTGAGGCTCCGGTCGTGCTGATACGCTCGGTTCAGTCCACAGCCGCAGTGCTGGTCCGAACCGCCGCAGTCCTGGTCCGATGTGAAAGCGAACGAATGACAAGCGAATCCGAAGCGTCCCCGCCACCCGCCTCGAAACGGTTCGCGCGCGGGCTGCTGGAGACCCTGGCGATCATCGTCATCGCCCTGCTCATCTCGACGGCGCTGAAGACGTGGGTCGTCCGCGCGTTCTACATCCCGTCGGAATCGATGATGACCACCCTCCAGGTCGATGACCGGGTCCTCGTCAACCAGCTGGCGCACCGCTTCGGACCCGCCGACCGCGGCGACATCATCGTCTTCGACGACCCCGACCATTGGCTCTCGGCGGCCGAGACCGCCGAGTACACTCCCAACCCGGTCCTCGAATTCATCGGCTTGGCCCCCTCGGACGCGGGCAATCAGCTGATCAAACGCGTCATCGGCGTCGGCGGTGACACGATCAAGTGCTGCGACGCCGAAGGACGCCTGCTGGTCAACGGCGAACCGATCGACGAAACCTACCTCGATGCGGGCACCGCCCCCTCGGAGGTCGAATTCGAAGTCACCGTGCCCGAGGGCCACTACTGGGTGATGGGCGACAACCGCAGCAACTCCGCCGATTCCCGCTACCACATGGACACCGACCCCTATGTGGCCGAAGACGACGTGGTCGGCACCGTGTTCCTCATCAACTGGCCGTTCAAACACTTCAGCTGGGTCTCGACCCCCGACGAGGTCTTCGCGGACGTGCCGGACACCGCCGAGGGAATCACCGGGAACTGATGGCCGCACGTGGACTGACCGACCTCAGCGTCGAACGCGGACTGCTCAGCGAGGGATTCGATTTCGTCATCGGCGTCGACGAGGTGGGCCGCGGCGCTCTGGCCGGGCCCGTCGGTGTCGGTGTCGCCCTGTTCGATCTGCGCGCCCTCACCGCCGCCGAGGTACCCGCCGGCATCCATGACTCGAAGCAGCTGAGCGCGCAGTCGAGGCAGGAGGCCACCGAGCGAGTGCGATCGTGGGCGACCGCCGCGGCGGTGGGGTCGACGACTCCTGCCGAACTCGACGAGGTGGGGATGACGATGGCCCTCAACCTCGCCGGACGCCGCGCCATGATCTCGATGCTCAGCGATTGGGCGGACCCGCGTTCCGAGGGTCATTGTTCGATCGGTTCCGAACAGAACGGTTCGGGCGGTTCCGAACAGAACGGTTCGGGCGGCGTCGATGTCGATGGCAGAGCCGCCTCGGTGGGCGAATTCCCCGACCGGACGATGGTGCTCCTCGACGGCCGCCACGATTGGCTCTCGGCCCCACTCACCCTCGATTGCCTGGGGATATTCGGAGACTGCGCCGACCTCGAACTGCCGCCGGTGCGCACCGTGATCAAGGGCGACGGCTCGGTACCGGCGATCGCGGCGGCAAGCATTGTGGCGAAAGTGGCACGCGACGAGACGATGATCGCCCTCGCCGAGGCTCATCCGCACTATGGTTGGGAATCGAACGTGGGATACGGGACGGTGAAGCACCGACAGGGCATCGCCGAACTCGGCCCCAGCATCCACCACCGGAGAAGCTTCCGCCTGAGCGCGGACTCAAGAGCGAAGGAGGGCCTGTCATGAGTGCCGATGATCTTGACGACTACGAAGCGCAACTCGAGCTCGCGCTGTACAAGGAATACCGGGACGTCGTCGGTCTCTTCGCCTATGTCGTCGAGACCGAGCGTCGGTTCTACCTCGCCAACCATGTCGACCTCAAGGCCCACAACGACGCCGGCGACGTGTACTTCGAACTCACCCTGCGCGACGCCTGGGTGTGGGACAGCTACCGGTCGGCCCGGTTCATCAAGACCGTGCACGTGCTGACGTTCAAGGACGTCAACATCGAGGAGATCGCGAAGTCCGATCTCGAACCGCCGACGGCGATCCGCGGCTGAGGCGGCCTCCTCGCATCATCGTCGGCAGCTGGGCTCGACCACTCGCGCGCCGATCGCTGTGGACGCGGCTCTGACTTGACCGTCGTGGGCCTGTGGATGGTCGGGCACCGTCCACAGGCTCTTCTTCTGCACTTCCGCAGAGCCATGGCGTCGTGGTCATCTGACGGACATGGGACGGATACGAACACCCGGTCGGACACGAGCGTCGAAGAGCACCCGGACCGTGAAGGGCCGGCGTAAGCAGGCGCTCGGCAGCAGGGGAGAGGACCTCGCGGTCGCGTTCTTGGAGGACGCCGGTCTGGTCGTTCTCGAACGCAACTTCCGGTGCGCACGAGGAGAGCTCGACATCATCGCCCGCGACGGTGACACTGCGGTCTTCGTCGAGGTCAAGACACGGCGCACCGCACTGCTGGGATCACCGCTGGAAGCCGTGACCCGAACCAAGCTCGCCCGCATCCGCACACTGGCAGGGATCTGGCTGAGCGGGCAGGACGAATATTTTCCGGCCACGCGCATCGATGCGCTCGGAATCATCATGGAACCGCGCGTCCAGTACTTCCACTGCCCGAACATCCAGGTCGACTCATGAGTGAGGAGACCCCGGGACAGGAGGAACCGTCGGTCGAGCAGGCCGAGCCGGACGAACCGCGCGAGCCGGCAGAACCGCGCGATCCGGACGAGCGGGCCGTAGCCGACGATGTCGGACCCGCCGCCTCGGCGCACATCATCGGACGGGCCTCCGCCGTGGCACTGTGGGGGCTGACCGGGAAGATCGTGTCGATCGAAGCCGGCGTCAGCGCCGGACTGCCCGGAATCGACATCGTCGGACTGCCGGATGCCTCGGTGAGCGAATCGCGCAAACGACTTCGGGCAGCCCTGGCCTACCTCGGAGAACCCGTCGCCACAGAACACCTGACAATCAATCTCACCCCTGGAACAGTGCCGAAGATCGGCACCGGATTCGACCTCGGCATCGCCGTCGCCGTGCTCAGAGCACTGTCCCTGATCACCACCGAGGACACCGGCAGCGTCATCCACTGCGGTGAGATCGGACTCGACGGCAGAATCCGTCCCGTCACCGGGGTGCTCCCGTCCCTGCACACAGCGCTGCAGGCCGGTTTCGACCGGTTCGTCGTCCCCATCGGCAATGCCGACGAGGCACGGCTCATCGGACGCGCCAGAGTCCTCCCGGTCGCCTCTCTGGCCGAGGTGGTCAATGCCTATGGCGGATCGATGGCCGTACCTGCACTGCCGGCGGTCCTCGACATGGACCGACCCGTCCCCGTGGCCCCGGAACTCCACGATCTCTGCGAAGTCCAAGGACAGGCCGAAGGGCGATTCGGCCTCGAGGTCGCCGCCGCGGGCGGCCACAACCTGCTCATGCGCGGCACACCCGGAGCGGGCAAGACCCTGCTCGCCCAGTGCCTGCCCGGAATCCTGCCGCCGCTGAGCGACGATGAAGCCGTCGAGGTCGCCGCCGTCCGCTCGCTGCGCGGGGAACTCGACGGCAGCGACGGACTCGACCACCGGCCCCCGTTCGAAGCACCCCACCACCGCAGCACCGCCTCGGCGCTCATCGGCGGACGCCGACCCGGAACGGTCGGAGTGCTCAGCCGCGCCCACCGCGGGGTGCTGTTCATGGACGAAGCTCCCGAATTCTCCCGCGACGTCCTCGAAGCCCTGCGGCAGCCGATGGAATCCCGTCGCGTCCACATCCACCGGGCGTGGGGATCGATGGTGCTTCCGGCGTCATTCCAGCTCATCATGGCCGCGAACCCCTGCCCCTGCGGGGTCGGGATGGCCGGGGTCGGTGCGGACTGTCGATGCACACCGTTGGACAAACGCCGCTATCGCAATCGGCTGTCGGGGCCGCTGCTCGACCGAGTCGACCTGCAGCTCGAACTCTTTCCCGTCTCCCCGGCTGACCTCCGCCTCGGCGGGGATCAGGAGACGAGCGCCACAGTGGCGGCCCGCGTGCTGGACGCGCGGAACCGGCAGGCCGAACGCTTCGCCGACTGCGACTGGAGGCTCAACGCCGAAGCGCCCGGAGCCTGGCTTCGTGACCACTTCGCACTCACACCGGCAGACCTGTCCGACCTCGATCGGGCGCTCGACACAGGCCGGATCACCATGCGCGGCTACGACAGGGTGCTGCGCGTCGCCACCACTCTGGCCGATCTGGCCGGGAAACCCGGGCCCGATCCCGACACGATGAGAACGGCGCTCGCCCTGAGGACACAGGAGTCATGACCGTGAACACTGATGAGGACGTCCGCGCAGCCATCGCCTCACTGCTGCGCATCGGCGAGCCCGGCGACGGTCTGCTCAAACGGCTCGTCGACGGGATCGGCCCGGTCGCCGCCCGAGGGATCATCATGGCCGTCGGCCGCGGTGAGACCACGGCTCACGAAGCCGTCCACGGTCTGACAGTCACCGGCACCGAGGCAGCCGAACACGGGCAGATGGCCGAGGCCATCGACCGGTGGGCGGTGCGAGCCGGGGATGCCGAGACGAGAGGGAATGATCTGGACAGCATCGCGAGAATCGGCGGCCGACTGGTCATTCCCGATGATGACGAGTGGCCCCGAATGCTCGACGACCTCGGTCCCGCAGCACCCTTGGGTCTGTGGGTGCGGGGAGCTGCCTCCCTGAGCACCGTCCTGACTCGAGCCGTTGCCGTGGTCGGTGCCAGAGCAGCCAGCAGCTACGGAACCAAATGTGCCTCTGACCTTGCGTGGGATCTTGCCGCTCGCGGAATCACCGTCGTGTCCGGCGGTGCGTTCGGCATCGACGCAGCCGCCCACCGTGCCGCCATCGCCAGGGAAGCGCCGACGGTGGCATTCATGGCCGGGGGAGTCGACCGCTTCTATCCGGCGGCGAACGCCGACCTGTTCGAACAGATCCTCGCCACCGGCGCCATCGTGTCCGAGACCGCACCGGGAATGACGCCGATGCGCCACCGATTCCTGCTGCGCAACCGACTCATCGCCGGCTCGTCGCAGGTCAGCGTCATCGTCGAAGCCGGTTGGCGCAGCGGAGCACTCAACACCGCGCGGCATGCCCTCGAACTCTCCCGGCAGGTCGCGGCCTTCCCCGGATCTGTGTATTCGGCGTCGTCGACCGGGGCCCACAAGCTCGTGCGCGAGCACGAAGCAGAACTCGTCACCTGCAGCGACGATGTCATTGCACTCATGGACGACGAGACTCCCGCGCTCTTCGACGAGACTCCGTCGCTCTTCGACGCGACCGGGGCGGGTGCCGCCGCAGAGAACGGAGATCGTCCGCCGGCTCCCGACCCCCGTGAAGCGCTTGATGAGCGGGAGAGGATCTGCCTGAATGTGCTGACCGTATCGAAACCGCTCGATGTCGGGACCATCGCCTCGCGGGCAGGACTGACGATCGCAGATGCGCTCAATTCGCTGACCACTCTCGACCTGGCCGGACTGGCCGAACGCCGCGACACCGGGTGGGTGAAACTGCGCACGTCCCGCGGCTGAGCCCGACCATCCACGTATCCTGGGAACGTGAGCACATCATCGACCGTCGCCGAGGTGGTGACAGGCTATGCCGACCACCTGCGGTCTCGTGACGTCTCCGAGCACACCGCACGTGCCTACGTCGCCGACGTCTCCGACTTCCTCGACCACGCCGTGCACTCGACGAAGCTCCGGCGCGGGACCGAGGGAGGACGCGCGTCGACGACGTCCGGCGCACGCATCGATCTCGCCTCCGTCGAACTCGATGACCTGCGTTCCTGGCTCATCACCCTCGACGATGCCGGTGCCGCGAAATCGACAGTGGCTCGCAAGATCGCCGCCGTTCGCTCCTTCTTCGCCTACGGCGTGAGCAACCTGGGACTGTCGAACAACCCGGCCGCACGTCTGCGGACTCCGAAGAAGGACTCCCGGCTGCCCACGGTGCTCAAACCGCAGCAGGCCGCCGACCTCATCTCCGCTGCCGACGGCCAGCGAACCGGCGACACCGGCGCGGGACGAAGGCCAGCGGACGCCGCACAGGGCGGCACGGACACGAGCGATTCGGCGGCTGGCGGCGCCACGACGGGCGACACCGCACAGGGCGACGCGGACACGAGCGACCCGTACGACGCGGCCAAACGCATCCGCGATGCCGCGATCCTCGAAATGCTCTACGCCACCGCGATCCGCGTCTCCGAACTGACCGGACTCGACCGCAGCGACATCGACGACCGCGCATCGATGATCACCGTGCTCGGCAAAGGCAACAAAGAACGTCGCGTCCCGTTCGGCGCCCCGGCACGCAGAGCCCTCGACGACTGGCTCGCCACCCGTGAACTGTTCGCCGGTCCCCACAGCGGCGACGCACTGTTCCTCGGCGTCCGTGGGGGACGCATCGGTGCGCGACAGGTGCGCGAACTCGTTCACCGCTACGGCTCCGACGACCCCAGTGCTCCCGACATCGGACCGCACGGTCTGCGGCATTCGGCGGCCACGCACATGCTCGACCGCGGGGCCGACCTGCGACAGATCCAAGAGCTGCTCGGCCACTCCACGATGAGCAGCACGCAGATCTACACCCAGGTATCCATGCAACGTCTGCAGGACACCTACCGGCGAGCACACCCGCGGGCCTGAGACCCACCGCACTCGGCCGGCAGAGTCATAGCGGAAGCGTCGGTCCGACTGCGGCGTGCTACTTCCG
>NZ_JBQDYQ010000030.1:0-40831 GCF_052105255.1 Brevibacterium sp. | reverse complement strand
GGGTCCTTCAGCCTGTCGTCGTCAGGCAGAAGCCCAGCGACCGTTCGCGGTTCGAACTCATTATGGGCGAGCGTCGTCTTCGAGCGACGAAGGATGCTGGTCTATCGACGATTCCGGCAATCATCCGGTACGTCGAGGATACAGATCTCCTACGCGACGCGCTTCTGGAGAATCTGCACAGAGCGGAACTCAACCCCCTCGAAGAGGCTGCGGCATACGGACAGCTGCTTGAGGATTTCGGGTGCACTCAGGAAGAACTCTCAGAGCGCATTGGACGTTCGCGTCCTCAGATTTCCAACACTCTGCGACTTCTTCGCTTGCCTCCCCTGGTGCAGCGCCGCGTAGCTGCCGGCGTGATTTCTGCCGGTCATGCCCGAGCCATCCTGGGCCTGCGGGATCCGGAACACATGGAAGTGCTTGCTCAGCGCATCGTTGCCGAGGGCCTGTCCGTCAGGGCTTCGGAGGAGGCAGTCGTTTTGCTCAATCGTGGTGATTCGATCAATGTTTCACGTGCAACGACGAAGGTGGCGCCGGAGTTCCTTGCGGTCGCAGAACGTCTCGGTGATCGTCTCGACACCAAGGTGAACATCTCCGTAGGTAAGCGCAAGGGCAAACTGAGCGTGGAGTTCGCGAACCATGAGGATCTCGATCGTATCCTTGGTCTGTTGGGTATCTCAAACGAGCAAGCACTCTGAACATAGAACTGTGAGCAGACATGGCCCCCGCGGGAGTGAACGTGGGGGCCATTTTTGTATCTGCTGATCACTATCACTCGACGCTCAGTACCTATAGCTGCATTGAGATGGCGGCACACTTTGGATGATGCGATTGTGTTAGCTTCAAGGTATACCGGATTGCCGGGTCGAGTCGATTAGTAATCCGTGGCGCGGATCGTTTCACGTGGAACATCGATTTCGATTTTGTATTGTATTTCTTGGCTGAGGTGAGAGCTTTCGGACTCGGCGGTGTTGGCCTTCGGCGCTGGATGATCTGTTAAGTTCGGCGCCGAAAAAATAGGGGCCGCCAATTGCCTGGGTCTGTGTCTTGTTGTCCTCGCCTGTGGCGAATACCTTCAGGACCGGTATTTCAGGCATGGCTAGTCGGTTGTGCCTCGACCCCATGTGCCGTGCAGGACTGAGTTGCGCCGGCAGCAGACGAATCTATGAAGCGTACGACTGAACAAGCTCGCGTAAAGCAACGGACCTCTCAGGTCGATCGGTGCACATCCAGTGTTCGAAAATTCATGCTGCACCGTTTCACGTGAAACACGACGAGGTTCTGGTCGGGGGTCTATTCTGCTCTATCAATCTCTGAAAGTCGCAATGCCGCGCGAATCTTCAGTTGTGGCACCAATTTGAGCATCGGTTTCACGTGAAACCTAAGGGTAGCGGCTCGGCTAGCGGTCGCTGCCACCGTCACCTGCAGCGGGACGAGCGCTCAGGTGCCAACGACCAGCTTTGCGGTACTCTCACCGACCGGCGCACTTGGTGGAGGCCATTGAGGTGGCGGAACGCCCCTTGCAAACTGCTATATCCTGCTGCCCCTTGTCGAGGCCAACGTGGAGTTTCGATACCTTGTCTGATCTCGGTTGAGTGGCCCAGGGCGGCATCCGCGACTTGCAAATGGGCATGGCCGGAGGTCGGCAGTGGACAAGTTCTCGTCATCGCGTTGTATGGGCGACTGTAGCCGATGGCTAAGGTGATGCTGTTGACCGGCACGTTTCACATGAAACATGATGCGCCGCCGTGTGTCGACGAGTTCGTGGTGACTTCTGCGGAACTTTATTGCCCATCAACGTCTGGGACACTAGCGCGCCAGTCCAACGCTCTATTGGCGGCGCCGGATGATATCGATGGTTTCACGTGAAACCTAATGGTTAGACCGTCAGTTTGACCTCTCCCGACCAGTGAGCAGCAGAAGACCGCTGTATTTTCGAGTAACTGGAAAGTAGCGTTTGCACTCTTGCGCAAGAGCAGACTTGCAGTTGTAGGGTTCTCAACTCGATCCCTATGCCTGAGCGTCATCGGGTGGCCTGCACCCTAGATCTCTGGCGTCCCAAACAGCGTTGTCGACCTACTGCCGGTGGCGGTGCGCAGCGCTGCGAGGGTATTGACCTTGTTGCAACGCGTGTTCTGAGGGTCGTTTTCAAATAGAGATGGCCCACTACAGCCGGCCAGGCGGTTAGCGCGTAGAATCTTCGCTCCGCTTTGACAGCGGAATGCAGTGTGAATGAGCATGCGCACATGTCTTACAGGTCGTTGGTGCCTCAGCTCCAGGTGAGTTGGCTCTGAAGCGTTTCACGTGAAACACTAACGATCGCTCGGTATGCGCTCGTTGTTGTCAGTCACGACTCTTGTGCCCTATCGCCCGACCGGTTGCTGAAGGCGACATTTGTCAGCGTGGACGAGTTGAGCGAGTCAGAGTCATGTCCAGGTGTGTCTCGCTGCTCTTGCAATCGTACGCCTCGGGAACTACGCTACGACTCGGTTTCACGTGAAACATCCCTCTTTGTGGATTGGGCTGTATCAAGCAGTCGCTGACCTCTGCCCGTGTTTTCGAGCCGGCTGCAGTTCTCGATCAATCGCGAGCCGTACGCTCTCTGAACGTGCCCAGTACCCAATTTGGTTGCTGCCGGCGCGGGAATACGGATGAGACAAAGAAGACTACTGTGTTGCGCGATCATTTTCACGTTGTCGCCTGGCAATCACCGAGGCCCGGAACACGTCGAGTGTTGCAGTTGTCTTTACTGTGTCCTGACAGATTGACGAGAGATTGGACTTAGCATCTGTCGCTCGGATCGTTTCACGTGAAGCCAGAGCTCACCGCCTTCATCGATCGGAGACAACAACGATGGTCTCGCTGCAAGGCGTTGGACTTCGGGAGCGTGTCGACGAGCGAGGACTTGCTCCTGGAGCTACTGCGTGTGATGTGGGAGTTGAGTGAATCATGCAAATCAAAAGCATGGCTGCCTAATGTAGACGAGCGAAGCGATCCGTCCGCACCGAGATTCGCGGATTCGCGTCCGCGTGGCATGAGTATACGCGGTGGAAAAGTGGTAAAGATGTCTGCCGGTGGAATTCCTCACCTGGTTCCTGGCTGCGGACAACACCGTTTCACGTGAAACAAGTGTTCAGAGGCAGTGAGCGGTAGCGTCTTTGTCAGTGGGCATGCCATCAGCTTCTTTGCCTATTGGTAGGCCATCCACTCTCCTGTTCGGACGTCTTGTACGTACTTCGTCCCTGGGCCGGGTTGAACCGAGTAATGCTCTCCTGAATCGAGGAGCAATTTCGCCACGTTCGTGTTCTTGTCGATGCGTCGCCACTCCTCTTAATGCGTGTCCGCCTCCTCGGCGTTGGTATGCCTTGATCGTCGAGCAATCGGCTCAGAGCAATGACTGAACGGTGCTGCTTCATTGGACGTCAAGACTTTCGGAGAATGAAATGCGCCGTGCTCCATTGGTGGAGCACGGCGCGATACAACCGATCGTGGTTATGTGGAGTCTAGTTCAGAGCCTTGATGGCATCGAGACTGAGTGTCCCGGTCTGTGGGTCTTTGTCCTCGAGGATGTACAGGCGTTGGAGAGCGGCAGCGATCCCATCCGCAATGGCATCGCGAACGTGCGGATCTTGCAGGCTCTCGAGATCATCGGAATTGGTGAGATAACCGCTGACGACATGAACCTTGGGAGTCTTCAGCCGCTTGAGTGACGACCAGGTGCGTGCATGGGTCCGACAGTCCAGCATCCCAGTCCGTGCGACGACTTCGGCTTGGATGAGCTCCGCGAGTTTCTGCCCCGTCGGAGAGTTCAGATCAGACTGACGCTCGTGCCCGAAGAAGAATGTTGCTATTCCGTTAGCGTCCTTGGACTTGCTGACATCCGCGGTCACGGTGACCACTGCCGAGGCGCCGAGCGAATCTGCTCGATTGATCTCAACCGCATCGCCTTCCAGGAGAATCGCTCCTGCACCGATCGCTTCTAGACGTCCAACAAGACGACTTGCTATATCGAGAGTAATGTGGCGTTCGAGGGCCGACTGCTCGTCGGTCATGGGCAGATTCTGAAAATCTACAACTGTAGTTGCCGCTTCGATGACAAAGGTACGGCCGACGAGAGATGTTCCCGAAGCAGCTACGCGTGCTTGCTCCTGGAGGGCGAACAGATTGCCGGTGTCCTGATTGCGGTCGATCGCGTTGAGTCCCCGCAGGGTCTGCGGACCGGTCACACCATCGACTTTGGTGCCCAGGCTCATCTGGAGCTCTTTGACGGCCGTGTCGGTGAGAGCTGCGTACTGTGCGTCTATGCGGCCCGGATAGAAGCCCAGTCCCGCCAGCTTGGTCTGGAGGTCGACGACGTCATCGCCCGTCAGCACTCTGACAGGGTCGAAACGGAGCACGCGGTCGCCGAGCTGATATCGAGCCTGCTCGAGCTCTGAAAACGTCTCAGGGCCCAGAACTCCGTCACACAAGATCCCTCGGTCCTGTTGGAACTGTCTGACACCGAGCTCAAAGGCTCGATCGAAATCCGCGGTCTCGGCATCTCCGACGTGGAGGCCCAAACGGGCCATTTGAGTCTTGATATTCGGCAGCATCTCGGAAATGTCGCCGCGCGAATAGCGCGGTAAGTTCGTGTTCGTCAATGCGGTGCCAATCTTCGGTGATGCGGTTCGAGGGTGTCGGGCGGCGCGCGGAAATGCCTAAGGCGCCTGTTGATAGTACAACAGGCGCCTTAGAACTCGATCAGATGAAGTCGGAGAGCTCATCCTCGAGGGCTGGCTTCGGACGTGCGCCGATGATGGTCTTAGCGACCTCGCCGTCCTTGAAGACGTAGAGCGCCGGAATCGACGTGATTCCGTAGGTGCTCGCGGTCTCGAGGTTCTCGTCGGTATTGACCTTGACCACGTTGAGCTTGTCTGCGTGCTCTTCAGCGATCTGGTCGACGATGGGGCTGACCATACGGCAGGGGCCGCACCAAGGAGCCCAGAAATCGACGAGCACGGGCTTGTCGGACTTCAGTACGTTCTCTTCGAACGTTGCGTCAGTGACTTCTGTCGACATGAGTAACCTTCCTTCACAACGATTGTCTCTAGCGGAACAGTGGAACTGGGTCTTTCATTCCCCGGTGAACCTGCACGGTCCTGTCCTGCCCGGGAGAGCAGCGATACGAGCGGTCGATCCGAGATCAGGAAGCGACGACTGTTTCCGCTGGTGCAGGTTCGGCCACAGCAGGCTTGGAGGCCGCTTCGAGATCGGCGAGGTAGTGTTCGGCGTCGAGTGCCGCCGAACACCCCGAGCCGGCCGCAGTGATCGCCTGCCGGTAGACGGAATCGATGACATCGCCGGCCGCGAAGACACCGTCGACCGACGTCTTCGACGTGCGCCCATCGACGCTGAGGTATCCGTCGGCGCGCATCTCGAGCTGATCGGCGAACAGACTGGTGCGCGGGTCGGAGCCGATGGCCACGAACATGCCGGTCACGGGCAGCACGGAGGTCTCCCCTGTGACGGTGTTTCGGATGGTCAGACCGGTGAGCGAGTCCTCACCATGGATTTCGGCGACTTCGGAGTCGAGCAGGAACTCGAGCTTCTCATCGGCGTTCGCACGATCCTGCATGGCCTGCGAAGCACGCAGCTCCTGCCGGCGGTGAACCAGAGTGACCTTGGATGCGAAGCGGGTGAGGAAGGTCGCCTCCTCGAGAGCGGAGTCGCCACCGCCGATGACAGCGATGTGCTGATCGCGGAAGAAGAATCCATCACACGTGGCGCACCAGCTGACTCCGTGACCGGAGAGCTTCTTCTCGTTGGGCAGGCCGAGCTCACGGTATGCCGAACCGGTGGCAAGGATGACGGCCTTTGCCGTGTAACGCGAGCCCAGCGCGGTCTGGATCTCATGAGCACCCGGGTTGAGCTTGAGGGACTCGACGTCGTCGTAGACGACCTCGGCGCCGAACTTCTCGGCCTGCTCACGCATGTTTTCCATGAGTTCCGGTCCCTGCACACCGGCAGGGAATCCGGGATAGTTCTCGACATCGGTGGTGTTCATCAGCTCGCCGCCCGCTGTAACCGAGCCGGCGATGACGACCGGTGAGAGGTTCGCGCGGGCCGCGTAGACGGCTGCGGTATAACCGGCCGGCCCTGATCCGATGATCACCAGTTGAGTATCAGTCATGTGAAAAGATCCCTGCTTCTATCTGCTGTGCGCGGAGCGCCGCCAAGTGGCGCACTCAATGACATTCGTATCTATAACGGTACGGTGCCGAGGACTATTCCGCACCGGTCGGATCAGAAGAACCTCACGGAGCTGATGGTGGCCTTGAAGCCGCCGTCGGTCTGTGGCAGTTCGGTGATCCAGAGGATGAGCTTGTCGGTCTCGACCTCCTCATCGAAGTTCACGGTGACAGCGCCGTCGGCATCGAAGACGCCTTCGCCGATGACTTCTGCGTTCTCCGGGTCGTCTCCGTCGCGGATCTCGAACTTGCCGCCCGAATTCCCCGATGCCACCTTGACCTTGCTGATGGTGGTCTTGTCTTCGAACTCGAAGAGCAGACCGAGACCCGATTTGAGATTGCCGAAGCTCGCCGAGTTGTACCGGTCGGTGTTCCAGGACCCTTCGGTCTTGGGAATGACATTCGCGGTCTCACTGTCGTGTTCCGAACCATCGCCCTCGGGATCGAGAGATTCGACGTTCTCGATCTTCGGCGGATCGGCCTTCGGAGTTTTCTTCTCTTCCGTCTTCGTCGGCTGCTCGCTCGGTGCCGAAGTTTCGGACACCGGGTTGGACTCCTCGTCTCCGGAGTTGAATCCGATGATGACGATGCCGAGCACGATTGCGGCCACTACCGAGAGAGCGAGAACCAGCCACAGGAACGGCTTCCGAGTGGCCGCGGGATCACGCTCGTCGGGACCTGTTCCTCCCGAACTGCCGCCAGCACCACCGGCGCCAGCATCTCCTGCCGCCGCCGCGGCAACAGCGGGTGCGGAGCTCGCACCCGCTGAACTGGACGAATTCGCTGCACCGCTGCCTGCGCCGGCAACGACTGCTGCGTCGGCAACGCCTGGTGCTGCCCCGGCGGCCTTGGTTCGGTTCTTGGCAGACGCAGCCTGTGCTGCATTGGTGGAATCGCTGTGCTGCTGGCGGGGTTTCCCTGCCTTGCGCTCGGCCGGGCGGACCGACGAGGAGCTCCCGGCCGCCTCGGTGGTGGGCTCACCGACGGCGCGCTGATCATCCACTGCACTGCGATCATCAACGGCGTCCGGGGACAGCCGACGCATCTCCTTCGGCGGAGCCGCAGCATTGGCTTCCTGCTCACGGGCGCTCGAACTCGCCTCGAGGGCGGCAAGACGCCTGCGTGCCTCGTCCTCCTTGGCCTTCGCAATCCGACGTTCCCGTTCATACTCACGTCGCTGATGCTCGCGCTGCTGTTCGTTGGTTTCGAACATGCCGCCGAGGAACCAAGAGCCGTCGTCCTCGTCCTCGTCGTTGTCGTTGTCCATGATCACGCGGGTATCGTTCTCATCACCCTCGTCATCGTTGTCGGGGACGATCTCAAGCGCCTGAGTATCAGGATCCGAATCGTCTTCGCGACTCATGATCGGGGTTGTGAGGTTCTCGTCGTATTCGTGCTCTGCGTACTCCGAATACTCCGAATACGTCTGCTCCGGCTGCCATTCCACCCAGTCCTTGGCGGCGCTGTCGAGCTGCTCCTTGGCGATCGGGAAACTCGAGGCTTCGCGCATCTGCATCCGGTCGGCATACCGGCCCGTGGTGCGTCCGACCACTCCGGCAGCCAGCCCCCGAGTGCCGGGACGGGTGATGCCGATACGCACGAGGGCGGCCTGCACCTGATCTTCACTCGCGCTGGCCGAACCGTCAGGACCGGGCCCGATGGTCTTCGAACGAGGTGTGGGCAGGCTGGTGGCTTCATCGAAGCTGCGCGGCGCCTGATCGAACAGGTGCTCGTTCTCTGCGACAGGAGCACGATTGACGTAGCGCAGCAGTTCGGGATCCCAGGAGTCGATGTAGCCGAGGACTTCGGCGACCGAACCCGGGCCGGGATCCGAACCTGTGATGATGCCGCTGACGAAATCATCGAGTTTGTCAGGGACGTCGGGGTTGAGCGCCTGCGCCCGGGCGATCCGGGCATTCTCCTTCTCTGCAGGAGGAATGCCGTCGAATGGCTCCTCACCGGGCCAGAACCCGGTCAGAGCCGCATAGAAGAGCTGAACGAGAGCCAGGGCGTCCCGCCGTAACGCCTGCGTCGGAGTGTAGTCCTTCTGCTCGACGAGCCCGGTGTCCAGCGCCAGTGCCGCATCGATGCCGATGCCCGCGATGACTACCGCACCCTTCGAGGTCAGACCGACCACGCTCGGCCGCAGGAACATATGGAACAGGCCCCGCCTGGCCGAAGTCACGAGGGCCGATCCGACCTCTCCGATGAGCGCGCACGCGGCATCGACGGGCAGCGGCGAACGCGGCAGGATCTGGTTGAACGGCGTCACCGCGATGCGCTTGATGACGATGTAGTCCAGCCCGTTGGAATGACCGACGTCGAGCGTCGGTGCGATGCGCGGGTCACCGAGGATCGATACGCGACGGGCGGCTTCGAGAACGTCGTTGGAGCCATCGGCATCGGCGACGAGGATGAGCACGGGCTCGTCGAGGATCGCATCGAGACCTGTGCAGACGGCACCGACCTCGGGTTTCTCGGGAAGCCACCGGCGGTCGACGGTCGATACGACATAACGGCCGGCCACCACCATGCCGGGTTCGATATCGATCAGGGCGACCACCTCCGGTGGGGATTGACAGGGCTCAGGCTGTTTTTCTTAGTTTTCCAGCAACCACGCCAATAATCGAATGCAACTCTCTGACTCTGAACAAATAACAAGCTCCGATGAAGAACAGGAGCATCACGGTGCCGACGACAGCCGTTGTGATGAACGCCTGCCAGCGTCCTGCCAAGGCGAAGTCCGGGATGAAGTAGAGCAGACCGAAACCTGCTCCACCGGCAATGATCGCGGCGAGGAGGAACTTGAGATGCGACGTGAGGATTTCACGCAGATCGATGGCTCCGAGGCGCTTCTTCAGGACCGCGAACGAGATGATCATGGCCATGAGATATCCGAGGCTCATGACGAGACCGATGATCGCCACCGTCACCGACTTCGGGAAGATCGTGGCCGAGAGCACCGCCAGGGACTGGAAGATGATCTGCGGCAGCTGGATGAGGAATGGAGTCTTCGCGTCCTCGTAGGCATAGAAGACCCTCTGCGCGAGATAATTCGCGCTGAAGGGAATGAGACCGAAGACCATCGTGATGATGACCAGACCGATGGCTGTGGCCTGTTCCCGTCCCTCACCGGCGATGATCATCGCGACCGGCGTGGCGAGGACGATGAAGGCCACTGCGGCGAAGGAATTGACGAACCCGACCATCCGCACACCCATGGAGAAGTCGCTGACGACGGCTTCGGTGTCATCGTTCGCCGCGTCCTTGGCCAGGGAGGTGAACAGAGCTGTGGCCAGAGAGACCGCAATGAGCGAATGCGGGAGCATGAACACGAGGTACGCGGTCGTATATGCGGCGTTCGAGGCGTTTCCGTCGCCGGGGATCGATGCCCCCGAGGCGACACGGGAGATGACGAGGAAGCCGATCTGGCCGATGAGCATGGCCGAGAACGTCCAGAAGGCGACCTTGCCGGCCGAGCCGAGTCCGACCCCGCGGAACCCGAACGTCGGCTTGTACTTGAAGCCGATGCGCTTGAGCGGCCAGATGAGGATGAGTGCCTGAGCCGCGACGCCGAGAGTGGCCGTGCCTGCGATGAGGGCGATCTTGTCCGGGGTCCACGTGTCGAGATCGTGTGGTGAGGCGTTGTTCGTGCCGAAGATGAGGATGAAGGCAGCGAGTCCGGCGATTGCCACGACGTTGTTGAGCACAGGCGCCCACATGTAGGGGCCGAACGACGACTTCGCATTGAGCACCTGGCCCAGCAGCGTGTAGAGGCCGTAGAAGAACAGCTGGGGCAGACACCAGAAGGCGAAGGCGGTGGCCAGGGCCATCTGCTCATCGCTCCACCCCGACGAGTAGAGCCACACGAGCAGCGGCGCCGCAGCGGTGGCGATGATGCTCACGCCCGCGAGGAGCAGGAACGACAGGGTCAGCAGCCGGTTCGTGAAGTCCGCACCGCCGTCTTCCCGCTTGGAGGCACGCACGATCTGCGGGACGAGCACGGCATTGACCACACCCCCGGCCAGCAGCATGTAGAGCGTATTCGGCACCTTGTTCGCGATGTCGAAGGCATCGGCCTGCACCGCAGTGACACCGATCGCAGTGGCCAGCATCGAGGCCTTGACGAAGCCGAGTGCACGCGAGGTCATGGTGCCGGCGGTCATAATCGCCGAGGACCGGGCCAGGGATGAGAAGCTGGACACGCTCTACCTCTTTTCGTTCTCGTTGGTCGTGGCACGGGCCATCGCGTCGGCCAGCTGCTGTTCGGGGATCTTCGGGCGCCCCCGCGAAATGGTCTTGATCAACCCGATCACGAACACGACGGCCAGGCCCAACCCGATCACAGCGGTGCCGATGTTCTCCCAATCGGCGCGCACCCGAACCATGAGTGATTCCTGCTCGGGCAGGACCACCTCGTCGGCGGTGACCATCTCGATCGTCGTCGGCACATCGGCGTTGGCTAGGCCTTCGACGGGCACATCCACACGCATCGTCTCCGCGGCGGGCACCTTCACGGTCTCCGTCTCCTGGGCCCGCAGCTGCGGAGTCTTCGGCTTCATCCTGATCCTGAGGGTCGCCTCGGCGGGGGAATCATTGACGATCGTCACCGGAATCGTCGTCTTATCACCGGTGACGAGGAGGACGGACGATCCCTTGCGCAGGCGGAGACTGTCCATGAGCTTCTCGCTCTGCTCGCGGGCCTGACCGGCGCAGATGTTCGCATTCCGGCCCAGGGCCCACGCCGCCGAGGTGCAGGTGAGAAGCTCGCGGTCGAGTCGGATATCGGCGCTGTCACGGTCGCTGAAGACGCTGTTGAAGTCCTCTTGATTCGCCCGGGTCTCGGCCAGGGACTTCACGGCCTTCTTCCGGATGTGCGGAGCGTCGGAATCCGACCGCAGCAGTCCGCGTTCCTCGGTGTCGGAGTCGAGGATCTCATCGACCCCGGTGGGGGCGATCCACGGTGCCGAGCTCAGTTCCTCGACGGTCTGCTCCCAATTCGCCGAGGCGGCCGCGCGTGGGAGCGGAACGAACAGGCTCCGGGAACGGTAGGGGGCCTCGGATTGGATGACCGCGGACTTAGCGACGAGTTCGGACAGGAGCCCGGCGGGCTTGTCCTCGGCGATGACCTCGGCGCTCATGTCCGTGAGCTTCGAATCGGAGATGAGGGTGTCGATCGTCGACTCCCCGTCATCGGTGATCGTCGTCTGCGAATGCGCATCATCGTGGATGCCGGTGATCGAGGGCTGCTGAGCATCGCTGATGATCGCGGTGGAATTGCCCGACTTCTTCAGCGCTCGCAGCCCGTTCTTCGTCGCGCTTCCTGCTACGGGCCAAGCGATGTCCGTGCGGGCATCGGGGAAGACATCTGTGACGATCGTGCGCTGCTTCTGAGCGAAGGAGCTCAATCGGTCGATCTTCGTCCCGCGCAGCGCACTGAGGTCGGGATCGCCATAGGGCAGAGCGACGACCGTGTGCTTCTGTGCCGCGTCCACGAAGTCCTGATACCAGGAGTCGAGACGCTTGCGCTGGTCTTCTGCGGCTCCGAGCTCGGCACCGCTGGAATCGGCATCGTCGTTCTCGGGTGCCCCGACCAGCGGCGACTGGGTCTCTTCGCCGTCGCCCGTGTCGGGGCCCTCGATCTCCTCCGGTGAGTCGGCGGACGGAGATTCGGCAATCGCGGCTTCGAAAGAGACGATGACTCGCGGATCGATCGCCAGAGCGAGCTCTTCGTGTTCCAGCAGCTTCGCGATCATATCGAGCGAGCCGCCTTCGGCGACGGCGGCATCGAGCCTGTCGGCGGGGATGAGTCCGCCTTCGGAGTGACCGGGCAGGGTGACGGGAGCGAGCGGGCTGATCTTCGTCTGATCGAACTGCGGCTCCGGGTACCACGTGGTGAAGCCGAGGGCAGAGGCGCGCAGACCGGTCTCGTCGCCGAGCTGGACCGCCAGCCCCCGTGGCCCCCACGTGCTCACGGGTGAGGACGTGCTCAGATCGAGGCCATCGGCGGGCACACGGAACGTGAACTCTGCGGTGGCGCCGGGATCGATGGTGTCGTCGAACGAGGTGTCGAGGGTGCTTCCCGAAGAGTCATCGGTGTCGTTGTCCTTCTGCGTCTTATTCCTGGCGTCGGGGCCATCATGTTCGAGATCGGCGACGGTGCGGTGCCGTGCCTGACCCTGCTTCCAGGAACTCAAATCGGATTCGGAATCGAGCTTGCGGGTCGACATCTGCAGACTCAGGCTCGGCTTCTCGACTGCCTCCCTCGTCGTGTTCGAGATCGTTCCCCGCACGGTCAGCGTGCCTTTGTCATCGACCCAGGGAGTCACCTCATCGAGGGTGATCGAAACCTCGTCCTTGTTCGCATCGGTGCTCGCCTCGGTGCTGGCAGCGGCCGGGGTGGCTGTGATCAGCGAGTACGCGAAAACCGGCCCTGCGAGCAGCAGGAGCGTGCTCAGCAGGGCGGTGAGGAATCGCAGTCGGCGGATGGGAATGGGTTTCACTGCTCCAGTCGGGACACCATCGGTCGGGCGGCGGCGACGATTCGGCGCTCATTGGCGAAGGAGAGTCGTGAACGCAGGTCATTGAAGGGCACCCACGCCGCATCGATCGCTTCTTGGTCAGGATCATTATCCACGGTCAGAGTCCCCGACTGTGCGCGCAGCAGGAAATGGTGGACGAGTTTGTGGATCCGGATTCCGGTCACGGTGAACCAGTAGTCGACGGTGCCCAGCGGGCAGATGATCTGCCCGGCGATCCCGGTCTCCTCTTCGACCTCACGGCGGGCGGCCTCGGCGGGGGTCTCCGTTCCCTCGAGATGTCCCTTGGGCAGGCACCATTCGATCCGTCCGGCGCGATTGATTCGGGCGATGACGGCCACGGCCAGCAACGGGTGAGAGAAGTCGACAACGATGCCACCGGCGGAGATCTCCTCCACTGTGGTGCGGCGGGACGTGCGGGGTCCCGGCTTGGGCATCGGTGTGGTCATTCTCCTACCTTAGTAGGCGAAGCTTGGAAGTTTCGTGTCATCGCCTCCCGGTAGGCTTATGGAGACCGGAACTCGCGCCTGGATGCGGGAGGTGAGTTCCCCTGGGCAAGAGCAGAAATCTGAAGAACCGAAGGAGCTCGGTGGATCCGCAGACCGCGCACAACCGACTGCACGACAAGCTCGACGAACTCGAGCACATCCTCGGCCCGCTGGGTCAGAGGTTCTCCTCAGCCGGTTTCGAACTCGCCCTCGTCGGCGGTTCCGTCCGTGACGCGCTGCTCGGCCGGCCTATGCCCGACCTCGACTTCACCACCGACGCCCATCCCGATGACATCCTCGGACTGATCTCCGACTGGGTCGACACGCACTGGGACATCGGGCGCGAATTCGGCACCATCGGGGCCGTGAAGTCCGGGGTGCAGATCGAGATCACGACCTACCGCGCCGAAGCCTACGAAGAGGATTCGCGCAAACCGGTGGTCGCCTTCGGCACTGACCTCGACGACGACCTCGTCCGCCGCGACTTCACGATCGGGGCGATGGCGATCCGTCTGCCCTCGAAGACCTTCGTCGACCCGCATCAGGGATTCGACGACCTCATCGCCGGTCGCATCCGCACCCCCGGTACGGCAGCTGACTCGTTCTCCGATGATCCTCTGCGGATGATGCGCGCGGCTCGGTTCACCTCCCAGCTCGGGCTCGATCCCGTGGCTGAGGTGGAAGAGGCGATGACGGCGATGGCCGATCGGATCGAGATCATCTCCGCCGAACGCGTCCAGGTCGAACTCGTCAAGCTCATCACCGGCATCGATCCGGTCGCCGGAATCGACCTGCTGGTGCGCACCGGCATCGCCGATCACGTCCTCCCCGAAGTGTCCGGACTGCAGCTTGAGACCGACGAGCATCATCGACACAAGGACGTCTACCAGCATTCGCTGACCGTGCTGCGTCAGGCCGTCGAACTCGAGGGCCGGTATGCCGCGGCCCAGGAGGAGGCCGGAATGGCCGACGACGATCCGCAGCGCCTGCGGGTGCCGGACTTCGTCGTCCGCTTCGCGGCGCTCATGCACGATGTCGGCAAACCCGCCACTCGGCGCTTCCAGCCCGGTGGTGCTGTGACCTTCTACCATCACGATGCGGTGGGTGCGAAGCTCACGGCCAAGCGGATGAAGGCGCTGCGCTTCGACAAGGACACGACGAAGGCGGTCGGCCGCCTCGTCGAACTGCATCTGCGCTTCTACGGCTACGGCGATGCCGGGTGGACGGATTCGGCGGTGCGCCGCTATGTCACGGATGCCGGGCGGCTGCTCTCGCGGCTGCACATCCTCACCCGCGCGGACGTGACCACCCGCAACAAACGCAAAGCCGACAGGCTGGCGTTCGCCTATGACGATCTGGAAGAGCGCATCGAAGCCCTGGCGAAACAGGAGGAGCTCGATGCGATCCGTCCGGATCTCGACGGCAAGCAGATCATGGCGATCCTCGACATCGAACCATCGCCGCTGGTGGGCAAGGCCTACAAGCATCTGCTCGAGCTGCGGATGGAGCACGGGCCACTCGGCCCCGAACGCGCCGAGGCTGAACTGCGGAAATGGTGGGAAGCTCACGGTCAGTGATCGACCCCCGCCTGCCCATCGGCTGATCAGTGCTGGTAGCTTCATTATTGGTTAGATTTGTGTGTGACGTCACAGGCTGTGACGGTGGCGATAGGTGAGGAGACCACAATGACAGTGACCGAGGAGTTCCGTGCGTCCCGAGACAAGCTGATCGAGCTCCGCAGCGACTACGAGGCCGCCCGCGAACAATTCGAATGGCCGCGTTTCACACACTTCAACTTCGCACTCGACTGGTTCGACAAGATCGCCGTGAACAACGACAAGCCGGCCCTGTGGATCGTCGAGCAGGATGGAACTGAGGGCAAGTGGAGCTTCGCGGAGCTCTCTGCCCGGTCGAACCAGGTGGCGAATCATCTCCGCCGGGCCGGGGTCAAGCGCGGCGACCACGTCATGGTCATGCTGAACAACCAGGTCGAGCTGTGGGAGACGATGCTCGCCGGCATCAAGCTCGGTGCCGTGCTCATGCCCGCCACGACACAGCTGGGCCCCATCGACCTCACCGACCGGGCCGAGCGCGGTCGGGCCGAGTTCGTCGTCGCCGGCGCCGAGGATGCCGCGAAGTTCGATGACGTCGATGTCGAAGTCGTCCGCATCGTCGTCGGCGGGGAGCCGACCCGCCAGCAGGACTACAGCTATGCCGACGCCGAGGACGAGAGCACCGAATTCGACCCTCAGGGCAGCTCGCGCGCCGATGACCTGATGCTCCTCTACTTCACCTCGGGCACCACCTCGAAGGCGAAGATGGTCGCCCACACCCACGTCTCCTACCCGGTGGGCCACCTGTCGACGATGTACTGGATGGGCCTGACACCCGGCGACGTCCACCTCAACGTCGCCTCGCCCGGGTGGGCCAAGCACGCCTGGTCGAACATCTTCACCCCGTGGATCGCCGAGGCCTGTGTCTTTCTCTATAACTACTCGCGCTTCGACGCCAACGCCCTCATGGAGACCATGGACCGTGTGGGAGTAACGAGCTTCTGTGCCCCGCCGACCGTGTGGCGCATGCTCATCCAGGCCGACCTCAGCCACCTGAAGAATCCCCCGTCGAAGGCCCTCGGCGCCGGCGAGCCCCTCAATCCCGAGATCATCGACCGCGTCCACAGCGAATGGGGCGTGCTCATCCGCGACGGGTTCGGCCAGACCGAGTCGACGCTGCAGATCGGCAACTCTCCCGATCAGGAGCTCAAATACGGTTCGATGGGCAAGGCCCTGCCCGGATTCGATGTCGTGCTCATCGACCCAGCGACCGGTGAGGAAGGCAACGAGGGTGAGATCTGCCTGCGCCTCGATCCCCGACCCATCGGCCTGACCACCGGATACTGGAGCAACCCGGAGAAGACCGCAGAGGCCTTCGACGGCGGCGTCTACCACACCGGTGACGTGGCGTCCCGGGATGAGGACGGCTACATCACGTATGTCGGTCGCGCCGACGATGTGTTCAAGGCCAGCGACTACCGACTCTCTCCCTTCGAGCTCGAAAGCGTGCTCATCGAGCACGAGGCCGTCGCCGAGGCGGCCGTCGTGCCCTCGCCGGACCCGTTGCGACTGGCCGTGCCCAAGGCGTATGTCGTCGTCTCGAGCAAGTTCGAGGCGGACGCCGATACAGCGCGTTCGATCCTCTCCTACTGCCGTGAGAATCTGGCTCCGTACAAGCGCATCCGCCGACTCGAGTTCGCCGAGCTGCCGAAGACGATCTCCGGCAAGATCCGCCGCGTCGAGCTGCGGGCCCGCGAGGACCAGCTGCATCCGTTCAGCGGCGAACCCGCTGTGGAGGGCACCGAGTACGCCGATACGGACTTCGACCTCAAGAGCTGAGCGCGAGGCTGCGCTCGTTCAAGCCGGTGGACTGTTGAATGTGAGCAAACACGCATCCGACATAGTTGATTCTCCAGTCGTGAATTAAAATGCCTGGTGAGATGCCGAATGCAGGGTTACTCTGAGAACTATTCGGTAACCTTGCAAGTCTGCAGGGCCTCAGGCTCAGCACTTTTTCATCCTCTACTAATGAATGCGTGCGAAACTGATTGGCGTCTTTGACCTTTTTCGGACCTCGTCGCCACGCATTGCGGCAGGCTGACTGACCTGGAGGACCTTGGGTGGCTAAGGGACAACACACAGCCAAGAACATCGGCAGGAATACGAAGAATCTGCTCAACTACCCCAGAGCGGGTGTGAGCGGATGGACTCGCTTCCTGCCGAGCATTCGCATACTCGTCGTCGGCGGGCTCAGCCTCGTCATCGCCCTGTGCGTGGCATTCGCCGTCGGGTATGCCGCAACGGACATCCCCGAGCCCAACCTCGAGGCCACCGGTCAGACCTCGACGATCTACTACAACGACGGCAAGACGCCGATCGGTCAGTACAAGGTCGAGGACCGCAAGTCGGTGGACATCGACGAGATCTCCGAACCGATGCAGAAGGCCGCGATCGCCGCCGAGGACACCTCGTTCTACGAGAACCGCGGCATCTCGATCAAGGGTCTCTCCCGCGCCGTCGTCGGTGTGGTCACGAACCAGTACGCGGGTGGCGGTTCGACGATCACCCAGCAGTACGTGAAGAACTTCTACCTGACGAACGAGCACTCGCTTGATCGCAAGGTCAAGGAGATGTTCATCTCGCTCAAGATCGACCAGCAGCAGTCGAAGGACGAGATCCTCGCGAACTACCTCAACACCATCTACCTCGGCAGGCGCTCCTATGGCGTCGAGGTGGCCGCACAGAACTACTTCGACAAGCCTGCTTCGGAACTCAACGTCAGCGAATCCGCTCTGCTTGCCGCGATGATCCAGCGCCCCGGTGCCGCCGATCCCTCGGAGAACCCCGGGGCTTATGAGGACCGCTTCGACTACGTGGTCAAGTCGATGGTCGACGAGGGGTTCATCACCGAGGAGCAGGCCGCGAAGGTCGAGATGCCGAAGGTGCAGAAGCAGAACAAGGAGTCCTCGCTGTCGGGCCAGAAGGGCTACATGTGGGACTTCGTCCGCCGTGAGGCCCTGGCGAAGCTCGACATCGACGAGGCTCAGCTCGACCGCGGCGGCTACAACATCGTCACCACCTTCGACAAGGACCGAATGAAGGCGGCCGAGCAGGCCATCAAGGCGCTCCCGCAGGATCAGCCCGAAGGCATGCAGGCCGGGCTTGTCTCGATCGATCCGGACAACGGCGGAATCGAAGCCTTCTACGGGGGCAAGAACTACCTGGACCAGGCGTTCAATGCGTCGACTCAGAGCCATGTGCAGGCCGGTTCGACATTCAAGCCGTTCGCCCTCGTTGCAGGGCTGGAGAACGGTGTGCGGTTGACGGACACCTATCCGGGTAACAGCCCGACGTCGATCGACAACAACGGTGAGCCTTGGCTGGTGCCGAACTTCGGAAACACGAGTTACGGACCCGTGAGCCTGCTCAAGGCCACCCAGTCGTCGATCAACACCGCCTATGCCGCACTGAATGTTCAGGTGGGCACGGACAAGACGATCGATGTCGCCGAACGTGCGGGAGTCAGTCCTGCCTGCACGGAAAAGCAGGTGGAGACCGGCGACACCGGGCAGTGCACTCTGGACATGAGCGAGGCGAACCCATCGACCGTCCTCGGTGTGCCCAGCGTCAAGCCCCTCGATATGGCCAACGCCTACGCGACCTTCGCCGCCAACGGAGTCCACCACGAGACCCACGCGATCAAGACGGTCACTCAGGGTTCCGAGGACAAGGAAGTGTACAAGGCAGACACCAAGGGCAAGCGCGTCTTCGACAAGGCAGTTGGTGCTGAGACCTCGTATGCTCTGAGCCAGGTCGTCCAGGGCGGTTCGGGCAGCTACGCCCAGAACCTCGGTCGTCCCGCCGCTGGCAAGACCGGTACGACGGACGAGAACAAGGCTGCCTGGTTCTCCGGTTACACCCCGAACCTTGCGACCTCGGTCGTCCTCTACCGAGAGGTCGACGGCAAACAGCTGTCCATCGGCGCATATGGCGGCCGCAGCGAGGTCACGGGTGGTTCGTTCCCGGTGCAGGTCTGGACGGACTACATGAAGCAGGCCCTCCAGGGTGAGAAGGTCGAGCAGTTCCCGGCCCGCGGCGAACTGCCCGACAAGCCCAAGCCGTCGAACACGAACGAGCCGGTCGCTCCCAAGCCCGAACCGAAGGCCCCGTCGGGCAGCAACGACGGCAGCGACGGGGAGGACGAGGCTCCGAAGACCAAGGCTCCGATCGAGGAACCGACCAAGGAACCGGACGACGAAGACAAGGACTCCGACGGAGACGAGAAGGGCAAGGAAGAAGACGCCGAGGCCGACACCGACGGCACCGAGTCTGATGCCGACGCTAATGACGGCGGTGAGTCGCCCGCTGCCAACGATGATCCGGATGACGGAGATGGTGCCGATGGAAACGGCGGCGACGGAACTGATAAAGCCGACGACGACAACGACGACAAGTCGGGCGGTGGATCGGGCAACGGCGGCAACTCCAATGACAGCGAAGGCGACCTGGGTTCCGGTGATGTCACCGGCTGACCGGTAACCTCGAGTCATGCCCTCGAAGTCCAGCACCCGGATCGCCGAGCCTCTGCTCGGCGGTCCGGTCGGCATTCACCTCGGTGTCGCGGGCCGCCGATTCCGCAGCGCGCAGGCGACCGCGCTGGCCGCGGTCCTCGGCATCACCACCTTCCTCGCCCTGGCTCTGCAGGGCCCGTGTCTGAGCTCGGGATACGAACAGCCGTCCGCCTCGGCGAGGATGTGCGCAGGACCCCTGTCCACGGCGTTCCTCGGTGACACCAACCCCGAGGTGCTCGGCCGGGCACACGACGGAGCGGCGGCCTTGGCCCCGCTGGAAGCTCGCCTGGTCGATCTGTTCCACCTGTTCACCGACGACGTCTCCCTGTTCATGGTCGGCGTGCTCCTGCTCAACACCGCAGGCATCGCGGCACTCGGCGCCGGACTCCTCGTCCTCGCCCGCTTCCGCGGGTGGCTGGTCGCGGTCTTCTCCTCCCCGCTCATCCTCTTCACGCTCGGCTCGACTCTCGACCCGCTCGCGCTGGCTCTGGCGGTGTGGGCTGTGGTCCTCTTCGTCGGAACGCCTCCGCTGCGCCCGCGCGGATGGTTGGCCGGTGTGCTGCTGGGCATCGCGACGTTCATCAATCCGCTCGCCCTCCTCGTCCTCGTGGCCCTGACCCTGGCCGGACCGAATCCGGCCCGGGGACTGAAGCCGCGCAATCCGCGGATGATGCTCGCCGCGGCCACGATCACCTCGGCGCTGCTGCTCGTCGTCGACCTGACCGCGATCGACCGGATCCTCCATTGGCACTCCGATGCCGTCGACGGCGGATCCTTCGCCTCGATCCTGGTCATGGCCGAACTCGGCGACGTCTCCGTCTGGGCACCGCTGTGGATCATCGTCAGCGCCGGAGTGGTCCTCGCCGTCACCGTCTCCCTCTACATGGTCCGCCGCACCGGCCTCGACCCGGCAGTGGCCGCCTGCCTGCTCATCGGCGCCTGCCTGCTGCTGGCACCGGGCCTCATGCCGTGGGACAGTCTGTGGCTGCTGCCCTTCATCGCCCTGTCCATCCGCCGCTGGTGGGTGCTCATCGTCTGGACTCTCGCCGAGGCGGTCTTCGCGATCAGCATCCAACTCGGAGATGTCTCCGGCTTCGAAGCAGACAAGGGACTCGACCCCACCTTCGTCGCCCTCTTCACCCTGCTCCGCCTCCTCGCCCTCGTCCTCGTCGTGATCATGGCCGGTGAGAACCTCTACCGCCGCGGTATCCGCGGTGCCACGGTCACTGCAGCGCCGCCTCGGCGAGGTAAGGAAGACCACGCGGATGAACATGACAGCCAGCGCACTGGTCGATTAGACTAGTGAGGTCTGTTCCCATTTCGTGACCATCACGGGACCGGGAGCGGGCGTGCATATACCCTCCTGCCATGGACCGACCATGGCCGCAAAGACCAGAGGAGGTGGGTGACATATGCGTAAGTACGAGCTCATGCTCATTCTTGATAACGACCTCGAAGAGCGGACGCTGGCTGACACCGTGAACAACCTGATCAAGGTTGTCCCGGCTGAGAACGGCACTGTCGACAACGTGGACATCTGGGGACGTCGTCGCTTCGCGTACGAGATCCAGAAGAAGTCCGAAGGCTACTACGTCGTGGTTGACTTCCACGCCGAGCCTGCAACGACTAAGGAACTCGATCGTCAGCTCGGACTCAACGAGTCCGTTCTGCGCACGAAGATCCTCCGCCCGGACGCCAAGTAAGGCATCTTAAGCTACCTCGCTTCAAGGAGATTCAATGGCAGGCGAAACAGTCATCACGGTCGTCGGGAACCTCACCAGCGATCCCGAACTGCGCTTCACACCGAACGGTGCGGCAGTCGCAAACTTCACCGTGGCCTCGACGCCGCGCATCTTCGACCGTCAGGCCAACGAGTTCAAGGACGGGGAGACCCTGTTCCTGCGCTGCTCGGTGTGGCGTGAAATGGGAGAGAACGTCGCCGAATCTCTGCAGCGCGGTACACGGGTCGTCGTTCAGGGCCGACTGAAGTCCCGGTCCTTCGAAACCAAGGAAGGCGAGAAGCGCACAGTCATGGAGCTGGACGTCGACGAAGTCGGCCCCAGCCTGCGACGCGCCACCGCCCAGGTGACGAAGAACAACCCCAGCGGCGGAGGAAACTTCGGCGGTGGCGGCGGCTTCGGTGGAGGCCAGGGCGGAGGCGGCCAGCAGGGCGGCTTCGGCAACCAGCAGTCCTCCGGTTGGGGCAACAACCCTCAGCAGGGCGGCCAGCAGGGTGGACAGCGCCAGGGCGGTTACAGCCAGGGCGGCAACAACGCACCCGCCAATGACCCGTGGGCATCATCGAACCCGCAGAGCGGCAACGGCGGCTGGGGCAACCCCGGCGCCGATGAACCCCCGTTCTGATCCACGTCTGAAGACATTTCGAGACATTCGTTAACAGGAGATACTCATGGCAAAGCCAGAGATCCGGAAGCCTATCAAGAAGAAGGCTAATCCGCTCAAGAAGGGCGAAGCGGCGAACATCCACTACAAGGACACCGCTACGCTCCGTAAGTTCATTTCCGACCGCGGCAAGATCCGTGCACGTCGCGTCACCGGTGTGACCGTGCAGGAACAGCGCGTCATCGCAAAGGCCGTCAAGAACGCCCGCGAGATGGCACTTCTGCCCTACTCGAGCTCAGCTCGCTGATCGGAGGGAGACAGACATGCCTAACCGCAAAGTGATTCTGAACCAGGAAGTCGACGGCCTCGGTGCCGCCGGCGACGTCGTCGAGGTTCGTGCCGGATACGCACGCAACCTGCTTCTGCCTCGTGGCTGGGCTTCGGCCTGGTCCGCTGGCGCTGAGAAGCACATCGAGTCTCTGCGCAAGGCCCGTCAGGCCAAGCAGATCGCCGATCACGACGAAGCCATCAAGGTCAAAGGCGAACTCGAGTCGACCACGGCTCGCATCGACATGAAGGCCGGCAAGAACGGTCGCCTCTTCGGCGCCGTCACCCCTGCCCTCGTGGCCGAGGCCCTGCAGACCGCGACCGGACGCGACTTCGATCGCCGTCAGGTCGCCCTGACCGGTCACGTCAAGACCCCCGGCAGCTACAGCGCTGTTGTGCGCGTCGGCGACGAGATCACCGCGAAGATCAAGTTCGAGGTCATCGGTAAGGCCTGATCGAAGGTCTTGTCCGGGCGTCCCAGTCCGGATGCCCTTGTCCGATTGAGTCGGACGTGGTGAGCGTCTGAACGACCCCACCACACCACCGCCGAGGCGGCACCTGAGTCCAGGTGCCGCCTCGGCGTTTTTCGACCGGTCTGGTGTTTCAGGACGGGGTGCGGACTCGGGCCGCCGACAGGGTCAGCTGTCAGCGGGATAGGTGAGGGTGCCGTCCGCCTCGATCCGGGCACCCTCGCTCAGCTTGGCCCGATCGATGTGACCTTCGCCGAGGATGTGCGCGACGGGGAGATTCCGGGCGAGCAGCTGATCGGCGATGATCCTCCGGTGACACCGCCACCACACCGCCTCCGAACACATGATCGCGCAGCGCGCCTCTGTACTCCAGCCGATGAGAGTTTCGAGGTCGGTGCGGAATGCCGATGAGAGGCAGTGGTCGGCATAGTTGTGGAAGCTGCGGTTCTGCCACCATGCGTTGACGGTGAAGGGCACCGTCCGGCTGACCGGTCGGCGACCGGTCAGCCCCTCGAGGCGTCGCAATTCGATCCCCACTTCGGCGAGGTTGCTCTCAAGGGTGTCGGCGTTGAACCAGGGGTTCTTCGTCGAACCAGGCAGCTTGCGGACGTCGACGACCACCTCGGTGCCGGTATCGGTGAGCAGTTCGATGAACTCGTTCAGTTCACGATTCGAATGCCCGACTGTCAGCAGACGCGGCAGAGCGGCGTCCGCAGGGCCAGCCGACGCGGCGGGGGATTTCGCCGTGTCCAGTCCCGTCATTCGTCGTCGATGAGGTGCAGAGCGCTGCCTTTGTGGGCGGCGATGTGATCGGTCTTGTCGCTCTTGACCTCGTACTGCGGGTCCTCTGCCGAGGCGCGGCGACGGTGTCCCTTGTAGTCGAAGTCGGCAGTGTGGACCTTCGTGATATGACCGGAGACCTGCCCTGCCTCGGAGTTCCAGCCCACGTGGTCACCGACCGAGAATTCAGTTGCCATGATTCCTTCCTGCCTGAGTATGTGATCCTATGTGCAGCCTACGACTCTGAATCCGCGTCCTCAGCTCTCGGAGAGGTCGGCGATGAGGGCGTCGATGAAGGATTCGCAGGCGGCGATCTGGTCGAGTTCGATGAACTCGTCGGGAGCGTGAGCCTGAGCGATGTCTCCGGGACCGCAGACGACGGTCGGGATGCCGGCTTCGGAGAACAGTCCCGCCTCGGTGCCGTAGGTGACCTTGTCATCGGCGGCGATTGCGCCCCAGTTCGCGGCGAGCGAGACGATGTCCGCATCGGCCGGAGTCTCGCAGCCGGGAGCTTCCGCTTCGATCGTGAAGTCGACTCCGGCGGCCTCGTTCTCGGCGGCCATGGCTCGACCGAGGCGCTCGGCTTCGGCGCGGAAGCGTTCGATGAGGGACTCGCGGTCCACGGAACCGAGCGAACGGAACTCGAACTGGACTGTCGCCTCGGCGGGGATGGTGTTCACGGCGATGCCGCCGTTGAACGTGTTCGCCGTGACCGAGGTGAAGGGCACGACATAGGCCTCGTCGAAGGGCCCTTCGGTGCGGAATTCGGCTGCGACGGCGTGAACGAAGGCGACGAATTCGGAGGCATAGGCGATGGCATTGACGCCCTCGGGGGTGAGCGAGGAATGGGCGGCGACGCCATGGAAGTCGACGCGGAAGACGTTCATCGATTTGTGGCCGCGGATGACCCGCATGCTCGAGGGTTCGCCGACGATGCAGCCGCGGGGCGCCAGGCCCTCCTCGGTGATGGCCTCGACGAGGGAGATGGCGCCCACGCAGCCGATCTCCTCGTCATAGGAGAAGGCGAGGTGGATGGGTTCGCGGAGTTTTGCGGATTTGAGCGCTTCGAGGCGGGAGAGGATGACGCCGATGAAGGACTTCATGTCGGCGCTGCCGCGGGCGAAGTACTTTCCGTCGCGGATCTCCGGAGCGAACGGGTCGGAGGACCAGTCCTGGCCGTCGACGGGGACGACGTCGGTGTGACCGGAGAGGACGATGCCGCCGGTCGTGGTGCCGTCGGCTGCGGGGATGGTCGCGAGCAGGTTCGCCTTCGTGCCCTCAGGGTTCGGGATCCGGCGTGATTCGATGCCGGCGGCCTGGAGGCGGGCTTCGACGTGGTCGATGAGCGGGAGGTTCGTGTCCCGACTCGTCGTGTCGAAGGTGATGAGATTCGTGATCTCGGTGATGGTGGCCTCGGCGGGTGTCGCTTGCACGACTGCTCCTGACTCTCGGATGCGGGTGGTCTCGGTTCGGTCAGATCGCTGCGCCTGCGGCGAGGGCCGCGGTGGTCCCAGAAGGGATGAGTGCACGTCTCCACCGGGTGGTGGCGGCGTCAGCGGGGGCGCGGCCCCGGGCAGGACAGCGGTGACCAGACTCTTCTCACTCTACGTGTCGGGCTGGTGGCGCGTGGGACCGGCCCAGTCGGTGGGCACTGCTCAGCATTGAGCGCGCAGCTTTTGAACCCATGAGCGTCCCATATTCAGGCCCCAGCGAGGACGAGAAGGGCCTCATTCCGCGCATCGAGCCCGTCCCCGGGGATTTCGGCGGACATCTCTTCGCGCATGACCGCTCTCTTCACCGGGTCCATCGTCAGCTGAGCCGAGTAGGTGAAGACCATCGACAGCCACTCATGCCTCGGGTAATGGAGGTCTTCGATGAAAGTGGTCTCATTCGGGGTGAAACCGGCGTCGCGCAGCTGCGTGAGAGCCGGGTGCTCGACGGCTTCGACTGCCGGCACGGACTCAGTCGTGCCGCTGCCCGCCGTCGCCTCTTGGTTCGCTTCGATGCCCCGGCTCGCTCTCGAACCGAGACTCGCGGTCCTGCCGTCGGCATGGAACCGTGCGACAACGGCATTGAGTCGGGTCTTCAGCTCGCCCTGCGGTCTGATGTCATTCCAGGCCAGAGCCAGACTTCCTCCTGGACGGAGCAGGGTGCGGATCTTCGGCAGCGCCACTGCCGGGTCGACCCAGTGGAAGGACTGTCCGAAGCTGACGAGATCGAAGGTCCGGCCCTGCGGATCCCAGTCCTCGAACGTCGAGACGTCCACATCGAGGCCTTTGGACCGAGCGACCGCAGCCATCTCGTCATCCGGTTCGACGGCGAGGATCTCGGCGCCTGCTGACCGGAGCTGGGACGCGAAGATGCCGGTGCCGGAACCGACGTCGAGGATGCGCGGGGCGCGCGTGCCTGCCTCGGTGAAGGTCTCGGCCGATTGCATGATCGCTGAGATGAGCGCGGCAGGGTACTTCGGCCGAAAGGCATCGTACTCCTGGGCGACCTCGCCGAAGGATTCCGCTCGTTCTCGATTCGCGAAGTATTCCATCCACGAAGCCTAACGTTCCACGGTCGGGCAGGGCCGCCTCGGCGAGGCAATGAAAATCTATCCGCACCGGAGCAGATCAGAATGAGATCGTCTCCGGTTCGGGGAAATCCGTGAAACTCTGACCCTCGTCGATCGGTGCCAGCTCGAGATAGCTGGGTGAATCGTCGTCAATGAAGAGCAGCAGCATCGCCCCTGGTGAACCGGCTGTGAGGACGGTGCGATCCGACCAGTCCCCGTCTCCGCCCTGATCATTGCGGTGCTCATCGTCGAGGCGATCCTGCGGACGCATTCCCACGCTTGGACAGGTTCCACAGTCGCAGTGGCTGGTGACCATCACCTCGCCGAGGCGACCCTCCCAGATCTGACGCTGTTCGTTCGAGATGGGCTCGGGTGGATCCCAACCTTGCCGTTGCTCAGGAGTGAAGTCGGCATAATCTGCTTCGTCGGGGGACGGCGTCGCCGAGCGGATCATGCGCAGCGCGACGCTGGCTTCTCGGGGGTTCAGCGGGCGGACCATGGTCGTAGTCTAGCTCGAGTACCTGGTCGAAAGGCGCACCTCTCATGAGTCGTGGCATCTCCACCCGGCGCACCGGGGAGATACGAGAGCGACGGGGCGGATAGCCGGCAGCGCGGGGAAGTAAGAGCAACGGTGAGGGACGCTCGCGGGCGATAGGGCGTCCCGAGCGGTGGGGCACTCCGCGGAATTCCCAGGTGCGGACCCGCCTGCGGATGCGTGTGGAGCCGCAGGATTTCGCTAAAGTCGTGGAGCAGGGGGTAACGATGTCGATCGAGAAGACACCATCCGTACCGCGCTTCGGCGCCGGCAGCGGAAACGGCGGGCCGGCCGAGCTCACGCCGGAGGATCAAGAGCGCGCTCGCGGGCTGAAGAAGATGCGCACGCTCGCGCTCTCGCTGCTCATCCTCGCCACGCTCATCTTCCTCTCCACCCACCTCTTCACCGACAACACCGGCGTCTGGGGGTTCGTCTCCCGCGCCTCGGAGGCCGCGATGATCGGCGCGATCGCCGACTGGTTCGCCGTCACCGCGCTCTTCCGCCACCCACTCGGGCTGCCGATTCCGCACACCGCGATCATACCGCGCAAGAAGGACACCCTCGGAGCGAGTCTGTCGGCCTTCGTCGCCGCGAACTTCCTCCACGCCGAGGCGGTGTCGACGAAGATCCGATCCGCCGAGATCTCCCATCGAGCGGGGAAATGGCTGGCCAAGCCCGCCAACCGAGATATCGTCGTCGACCGTGCCGCAGGGGGCCTCGAATATGTGCTCGCGCGCATCGATGACGACTCCATCAAGGCGCTGACCAGGAACGTGATCATTCCACGGCTCGTGGCCACCCGGAAGACACCGGTGCTCGCGCAGCTGCTGCGTCAGATCGTGCTCGACGGTGCTCACCACAGACTCGTCGACCTCATCGTCTCGGAGGCCTATAGCTGGCTGGGTGACAATCCGCAGGTCATCGATGAGATCGTCCACAATCGGGCACCGTCCTGGCTGCCCGATTTCGTCAACGAACAGCTGGCAAACCGACTGCAGCGCGAAGTCCTCGCCTGGGTCGCCGACGTCCGCGACAACGAATACCACAAGGCTCGACAGGCGCTGGACGCGTGGCTGGTCGACCTCTCCGACGACCTCGAATCCGACTCAACTCTGTCCCAGCGGGCCGAAGAGATCATCAACGACCTGCTCAGTCAGGATGGGGTCGTCGACTCCGTCCTCGAGATCTGGGGTTCGCTCAAACAGCTGCTGCGCGAGGCCATCATCGACGAAGGCGGCGAAGTCCGCGCCCGCATCTGGCAGCTCATCGGCGAGTTCGCCGACCGACTGCAGGCGGACTCGGAATTCTCCCGCCGCATCGATGACCGGATCGCCACAACTGCGGGTGATCTGGCCGAGAGTTTCGGCCCCGAGATCGCCAGCGTCATCTCCGACACCATCGAGCGCTGGGACGCGAAGGAAGCTGCCGAGCGCATCGAGCTCTACGTCGGCCGCGACCTCCAGTACATCCGCATCAACGGCACCGTCATCGGTGCGCTGGTCGGCCTCGTGATCCACACCGTCATCGTGCTCCTGCCGGGGTGAGATCGGCAGACCCGCACCGAGGCTGCCCGGTCCTCTGCGCCGGAGACGATCCAGACGTCGAAGGAGTAGACCTGTTCGGTCGGGCGGGACCACGGGCAGCCAGCCCGGATCTCGCATGTCGATGAGCTGGTGTCGGAAGACTGTCAAGCACGGTGCCCTGACCTCGGTTTTCCGTCAACGGAGGTTGGGAAATCCCGCACCGGCTGACGGGCTGACTGCATAGTGCCAAGGCCCGTTGGGCGAAAACATGGAGACATGACTTCTTCACAGCATCCTGCCGCAGCGCAGCAGTCAGCATCTCAGCACCCGATGGCCCAGAACTCTTCGCCCCAGCACCCCGCCATCATCACCGCCAGCACCGTCACGAAGCACTTCAATCAGACGTACGCCCTCGCCGGAGTCGACCTGACGATCGGCCTCGGCGAATCCGTGGCCATCATGGGACCCTCCGGCTCCGGCAAGACGACCCTTCTGCACTGCCTGGCCGGCATCATCAGCCCCGACGACGGTCACATCCGCCTGTCGCCGACCGACCGCAGCGCCGCCGCCGAGATCACCTCCCTCAAGGAATCCGGCCGCACCGCCCTGCGCCGCGAGGTCCTCGGCTTCGTCTTCCAGCAGGGGCTGCTCCTACCCGAACTCACCGCCGTGGACAACGTCGCGCTCGCCGCCATGCTCGCCGGAATGAGCCGCTCGGACGCCACCCAGCACGCCCGGGCCTGGCTCGACCGCCTCGGACTGAGCGAGCACGTGAACAAGCGGATCGGACAGCTCTCCGGCGGACAGGCACAGAGAGTGGCGATCGCCCGCGCCCAGGTCACCCAGCCCGTCGTCACCTTCGCCGACGAACCGACCGGTGCCCTCGACTCCCGCACCTCGAATGAAGTCCTCACCGAGCTGCTGGGCTCCACCGTCGGCCGCGGATCCACCCTCGTCGTCGTCACCCACGATGAGAACGTCGCCGCCCGCTGCTCCCGGGTCGTCAGGCTCGCCGATGGCCGCATCGTCGCCGACTCCGCACTGCAGGAAGCCGCACAGTGATGAATATCCTTCCCCTCCTCCTGTCCAAGCAGTCCCTGACCTCGACGACGTCGCGGCTCGTCGGGATCGCGTTCTTCTCCTGTTCGACGATCTTCCTCACCGTGGCCGCCGGAGCCTGGGCGTTCATCGACCGCCCCGAGGTCACCGGATACGCCGAGGTGGCCGAGCTCTACCAGCTCCTCGCCGTCCTCGCCACGGTCTTCCTCGTCGTCCCCGCGACCAGCCTCGGGGTCGCCTCGGCGAAATTGAGCGCTCGCCGTCAGGACGAACGACTCTCCACTCTGTCCCTGCTCGGGGCGCAACGCAGCACGATCCGCCTCATCGCCGTCGCCGAACCCTTCATCCCCGCCTCGCTGGGCATCCTCGCCGGAATCGGCGGCTACCTGCTGGTCGCCTGGTCGCTGAGCTTCATCACGTTCGTCGGCGAACCGCTTGGCTACCAGGCACTGCTCATGCCGGTCTGGCTGCTCGCCGCGGTCGTCGCCGGCCTCCTGGCCGTCTGCCTGATCGCCTCGCTCATCGGCCTGCGCAAGATCACGATCTCCCCGCTGGGCGTGCGCACCCGGTCGCTGCCCCGGAGATTCCCCCTGGCCCGCGTCATCACGGCCATCCTGCTCATCCTCGTCGTGGCCATCGCGACCTACATCTCCACCCAGATGGAACTGCCGATGGCGGTGACGATCATGTACAGCATCGCCACGATCGGCATCACCCTCCTGCTCATCAGCGTCATCGGCGTCCTGTGCATCCGCGTCCACGCCGGCATCGCCGGCAGAATCGCCCGCGGTCCCGCCTCGGTGATGGCGGCAGGGATGATCGCCGACGCTCCCGGACAGTACTGGCGCCGGGTCGCCGGGCTGGCGATGATCACGTTCATCGCCGTCGTCGGCGGGGCGGGAACGGCCATGATGCGCAGCGGTCAGGAGGACTTCTCCGCCGAGGACCGCGCGGTCATGGGACCGTACGTCCACCTCGGCGACGATATCTTCACCGGGCTCATCCTCACCTTGGTCATCGCCTTCGTCCTCGTCATCGTCTCGGCCACGATCAACCAGGCCGCTGACATCCTCGACCGGGCCACGACCTACCGCGAGCTCCACGCCGCCGGGATGACCCAGCAGATGATGCACCGGGTGACCGTCAACGCCGTGATGTCGCCGATCCTGTTGGTCACCGTCGTCTCCCTGTTCCTCGGCGGAATCCTCGCCTGGCTCATGGCTTCGGTGAGCGACCTCGGTGATCCGCTGACCATCGGAACCGTCGCCGCCGTCCTCGTGGCCGGGGTTGCGATGGTGTGGCTGGGACTGCAGGTCACCCGCCCGCTCGTCCGCCGGGTCACCGAGATCGACCCCGACACCCGCACCCTCGCCGAGGCGGCCCCCGAGAACCGGGCCACCGCCGAAGCGACCATGGCCTGAGAGGAGACACAATGTCCACGTCGTTGACAGCCGTTCCCCTCGTCCTCGGACGCAGATCGCTGACGTCGGCGAGTTCCCTGCTCGTGGCCGCCGCGTTCTTCGCGTGTGCCACGCTGTTCCTCACCGTGGCCGCCGGGGCCTGGATGTTCTTCCAGATCCCATCGAGCCCCGATCCCGCGGACGCGGGTCTCGACATCATGTACAAGACCCTCGCGGGTCTGGCCACGGCTCTGCTGATCATCCCCGCTTCCACCCTGGCATCGGCCTCGGCGACGCTGTCGGCACGTCGGCAGGACGAACGGCTGTCGACGATGTCGCTGCTCGGGGCCAGACGGTCCCAGATCACCGCGCTCGCCGTGGCCGAACCGCTCATCCCGGCCCTGGCCGGCATCATCCTCGGGGTGCTCGGCTACCTGGGACTGGCGCTGCCGGTCAGCTTCATCCACTTCATGGGCGAACCCATCGGGTACCAGAACATGCTCATGCCCGCGTGGCTCATCCTCGTCGTGGTCGTCTTCCTCGCCCTGGTCTGCGCGGGCTCGGCCCTGCTGGGTCTGCGCAAGGTCGCGGTCTCCCCGTTGGGCGTGCGGACGAAGAGTCTGGAACGGAAGTTCCCCGCGGCCAAGGTCATCGTCACGGTGCTCGTGATCTGCCTGCTGCCGGTCGTGTACGCGCTCACCCAGAGCGGCGGTCTCGGCGTGGGGATCGTACTCGGCGCGGTGGTCGGATTCTTCGCTCTCGGGCTGGTCGTCGTCGACCTCCTCGGCGGTCTCCTCGTCCGCTGGTTCGCTCACCTGTCCGGTCGGCGGGCCGCGACCCCGGAACGCCTCATCGCGGCTCGCTTGGTCTCCGACGAACCCAAACGGTTCTGGCGACGCGTGTCCGGACTCGCGATGGCTTCGTTCACCGCGGCCGTCTGCGGGTCGGGGGTAGCGCTGATGCAGCTCGGACTCGACGCCGCCGAGGACGACCCGGCAACGATGGGCACCTCCGATATCAACCTCTTCCACGACATGTTCACTGGGGTGCTGCTCGTCATGGGCATCGCGATCGTGCTCATCGCGGTGTCCGCAGTGATCAACCAGGTCGCCGATATCTACGACCGAGCCGACACCTTCTCCGACCTCTATGCCGCGGGCGCCGATCCTCAGCTGCTGCACCGCGCGCTGGTGCGGGCCGTCATGGCCCCGGCGATCTGGGTGTCCCTGCTGGCCGGAGGGCTCGGGCTGCTGCTCGTCCTGCCCCTGGCCGGAGCCGCGCTCGTGTTCAAGCCGGTCACCTTCCTCACGATCCTGCTCACAGTGGTCGTCGGCATCGGCATCATCCGCGGTGGACTGCAGCTGACGAAGCCGATTCTGCACTCCGTGGCCACGGCCGGGAGGACGCGGGAGTGAGATTCGGGAGGGCTCGCGACTGAGATTCGGTGTCAGTGCCGCATCCTACGATGGCAGGTGTTGAGTCGATGGGACCCTCCCCGGGTCTCCGGGTACAGTTGGAGCGCACCACATGAGGGTGGGCGATCAGATGCTGTGAGGAAGTGGGAATCGAGTGAGCAACGACCAGGGCTATGACGGTCTGAGGACCCCTCCGCAGGACGTTGAGGCCGAGCAGAGCGTGCTCGGTGCGATGCTTCTGTCGAAGGACGCCATCGCCGACTGCGTCGAGACGATGAATGGCGACGACTTCTACAAGCCCGCTCACGAAACCATCTACGAGGCGGTTCTCGACCTCTACTCCCGTGGTGAGCCAGCGGACTCGGTGACGGTGGCGAACTATCTGACGAAGACCGGCGATCTCGCCCGCGTCGGCGGTGCCGCCTACCTGCACACCCTCATCTCGTCGGTCCCGACCGCCGCCAATGCCGGCTACTATGCCGCGATCGTCAGCGAACAGGCCGTGCTGCGCCGCCTCGTCGAGGCCGGCACCCGCATCGTGCAGATGGGCTACGACGCCGAAGGTGATACCGATGACGTCGTGAACTCCGCTCAGGCGGAGATCTACAAGGTCACCGAACGCCATACGACAGAGGATTACGTCATCCTCTCCGACATCCTCGGCGAGGTGGCTCAGGAGATCGAACGCAACGGCAACACCGATGGGCAGACCGCGGGTGTGCCCACCGGTTTCACCGAGTTCGACAACCTCACCAACGGTCTGCACCCGGGCACGATGATCGTCATCGCCGCCCGTCCTGGTGTCGGCAAGTCGACTCTGGCGCTCGACTTCATCCGCTCGGCCGCGATCCACAATGATGCGGCCGCTGTGTTCTTCTCGCTCGAGATGGGCAAGAACGAACTCGTCATGCGTCTGCTCTCGGCCGAGTCGGAGATCCCGCTGCAGAACCTGCGCCGCGGTGAACTCAGCCCGCACGACTGGACGACCCTGGCCGCGACCGAGGCCCGGATCAACAATGCGCCGCTGTTCGTCGACGATTCGCCGAACATGGCGCTGACCGAGATCCGCGCGAAGTGCCGCCGGCTCAAGCAGCAGCACAATCTGCAGATGGTCTGCGTCGACTACCTGCAGCTGATGTCCTCGGGCAAACGCGTCGAATCCCGCCAGCAGGAGGTCTCGGAGTTCTCCCGTTCGCTCAAGCTGCTGGCCAAAGAGCTCGAAGTGCCGGTCATCGCGTTGTCCCAGCTCAACCGCGGCAGCGAGCAGCGCACGGACAAGCGGCCGATGATCTCGGATCTGCGTGAGTCCGGTTCGATCGAGCAGGACGCGGATATGGTCCTCCTCATCCACCGTGAGGACATGTACGACAAGGAACACGAACGCGCCGGTGAGGCCGACATCATCGTCGCCAAGCACCGTGCCGGTCCGACGATGGACATTCCCGTGGCGTTCCAGGGCGCGAAGTCCCGATTCGTCAACATGCCGCAGTGACGAGCGGCAGTGCGAGCGCCAGCCGCTGGAATCAGGGCAGCCGGAAACCGCTGAGCATCGTCATCACCGGTGCCGTGTTCCTCGTCGGCATCGGCCTGGTCTTCGCTGTCGGGTACCTGTTCCCGTCCGTGCTGCTGGTGACCATCATCCTCGGGTGCGTCGTATTCGTCGGCGTCACTCTGGCGATGAGAGCGATCATGGGCACTGCCTGGGCGTATTGGTTCACGGGGCCGTTCGTCGCCATCGCGTTCATCGGCGCGGTGATGCTCGCCGAGGATGTGGCCTTGTCGCAGGCGGGAGAGGTCACCGAGGTGGTCGTCATCGACCACGAGGTCGATGTGACGACCGAGCATGATTCGAACGGCAGACATGCCCGGAAGGTCTATACGCACACGTACAGTCTCGAACGCATCGACGGCACCCCCGTCGCCGAACCGCTGATCTACCGCGGCAAGGACGGATTCGACGACTTCGATGAGGGCGACACGATCTCCGTCCTCATCGATCCGGAAGGGAAAGCGCCGACCAAACCAGCCGAGGACGTGGATCTGCCTGCCGATATCGGCATCCTCGTCACCGGACTGGTCACCTCGGGGATCGTGTTCCTCATCTGTCTCATCGTCGTGCTGCTGCGCTGGACGCGCTCGCCGTCGCAGCAGCACGTGCGCTGACGACCGGGCGGCAGACGTCGGAAAGGCCTTCATTCCGTCGTGAGCGACCCGCGACAACAAATCAGCACAGGCTGTATAGTCAGCATATGCTGACTATTGCCTCCCGTGTCGATGCCATGCAGCGCCTGGGCCGCGCGATGGCCGATCCCACACGCTCACGGATTCTGCTGTCGCTTCTCTCCGAGCCCGGCTATCCTGCGCGCTTGGCAAATGATCTGGGACTGACGCGCACCAATGTCTCGAACCACCTCGCCTGCCTGCGAGGATGCGGAATCGTGGTGGCCGAACCTGAAGGCCGGCGCACGCGCTACGAGATCGCCGATCCTCATCTGGCAACAGCACTCACTGCTCTTGTCGAGACGACTCTGGCAGTCGATGAGAACGCGCCGTGTGCCGATTCCAATTGCACGGTGGCCGGCTGCTGTGACGCTGGACCGAGCCGATGACGGAGACTGCGCCGCGAGGGGACAGAGCAGCAGTTCTGCGGAAGCGGATCCGGATCATCGTTGCCATCACCATCACTTGGAACGTGATTGAAGCGGTCGTTGCCATTGCCGCAGGCGGAGCAGCCTCCTCGGCGGCTCTCATCGGGTTCGGACTCGATTCGATTGTCGAGGTCCTCTCTGCCGCAGCGGTTGCCTGGCAGTTCTCGGCACCGGAACCCCAGCGCCGGGAACGGGTCGCTCTGCGCGTCATCGCAGTATCTTTCTTCGCGCTCGCGGTCTACGTCAGCGTGGACGCTGTTCTGTCCATGGTGGGCCCGCGCCAACCCGAACATTCGACCGTCGGCATCATCATCGCCGCACTCAGCCTGCTGGTGATGCCGTTCCTCAGCTGGTTCGAGCGGAGGACGGGACGAGAACTGGGATCTGCTACGGCTGTCGCTGATTCCAAGCAGACCCTCATCTGCACCTATCTCAGCGCCGCAGTGCTGATCGGCGTCCTGCTCAACAGCCTGTTCGGGTGGGCCTGGGCCGATTCCGTCGCAGCCCTCATCATCGCGGTCTTCGCCGTTCGGGAAGGAGTCGAAGCCTGGCGAGGGGATGCCTGCTGCGCGGTTCCGGCTGCGGTTCTCACCGGTGAGCGTACAGAAGGGTGCTGTGCTGAAGATGATCCGGACGACGGGTGCCGAAACGCGTGCTGTGCTGCCGACACATAGCGTCGAATAAGCCCGCCTACTATGGCTGAAATGGACACCACTCCCAACGATCTGCTCGTGCTGCTGGCCGTCTCCCGCACCGCGAAGTTCACGACGGCGGCACACAATCTCGGGCTCACCCATTCGACGGTCTCCCGCCGCATCGCCGCCTTGGAGAAGTCCTTGGGCGGACGCGTGCTGGGCCGCTCGGACGACGGATGGGAGCTGACCGACCTCGGGGAACGAGCCGTCGCTGTGGCCGAACAGATGGAGACCGCGGTCGCCGAACTCGAGAGTCCCGGCCAGGGCCCGGAGACGGTGTCCGGAGTGGTGCGGATGACCGCGACGGATGGGTTCAGCGCCTATGTCGCCTCCCCGGCGGTCGCGAAGCTGCGACGTCGACATCCCGGGCTGAGTGTCGAGATCGTCACCGTCACCAGGCAGGCCCTCCAACAGCGATCCGGTCTCGATATCGAGGTCGTCGTCGGCGAACCGCGCGTGCACCGAGCGGAGGCGATCGAGCTCGGTGACTACGAACTCGGTCTCTACGCCTCGCGTGACTATCTCGCGGCCAACGGCACCCCCGCCTCGGTGGAGGAAGTCAGCGACCACCGGCTCGTCTATTTCGTCGATTCCATGCTCCAGGTCGACGACCTCGATGCGCCGAGGCGGCTGTTTCCCGAGATGAAGGATGCACTGACCTCGACGAATGTCTTCGTCCACGTCGAAGCGACCCGGGCGGGAGCCGGCATCGGATTCCTCCCGTGTTTCATGGCCGACCGTCACCCCGAGCTCGTGCGACTCTTCCCCGATTCGGTGGCCGAGCGACTGCCCTACTGGATGGTGCTCAGACCCGATTCGATGCGGCGACCGGCGATCGCCGCCGTCGTCCAGGGGCTCAAGGATGAGATGCTCGCCAATCAGGCTGCTCTCGAAGGCCGGAAGTTGCCCCGGTGAGGCGGCGCGACCAGGATATGAGCATGAACCAGCCCCAAACTGACGTCGGCGACGAACTGGCCGGACGTCGTATCGTGCTCACAGCTCAGCGGCGCGCGCAGCAGCTCGCCTCCGCCCTCGAGCGTCACGGTGCCAGGATCGTGCACGCCCCGACCCTGTCCGTCATCCCGCATATCGACGACCCTGAACTCGTCGCACGCACCCGTGAACTCATTGAGCAGCGGCCGGGCATCGTCGTGGTTACGACCGGCGTCGGATTCACCGGCTGGGGTGACGTGGCTGAAGCCGCGGGTCTGCGCGAGGAGTGGCACTCGATGCTCGCCGGAGCACGGATATACGCCCGCGGTCCCAAGGCAGGCGGAGCGATTCACGCAGCCGGACTGAGCGCTCACTGGGTCGCGGAATCGGAGACGAGCGCAGAGATCCAGCAGGTCCTCCTCGGCAAGGGTGTGGATGGTCAGCGCATCGCCGTACAGCATCACGGTGCCGGCGCCGACGGACTTGATGAGGCCTTCGCCGCAGCTGGCGCCGATGTCCGCTCCCTCGTCATCTACCGGTGGGGTCCGGCCCCCGATCCGGCCGCCGTGGTCGACGCGGTCCGACTCGTCGCGGAGCGCAGGTGCGATGCCGTGGCCTTCACCTCAGCACCCGGGGCGGCAGCATTTCTCACCGCGGCCGAGGAGCAGGGACTGCTGTCGGCCGTGATCGAGGCGTTCAACGAATCGGTGGTGGCCGCAGCAGTCGGCGACGTCACCGCAGCGCCGCTGCATGAACAGGGCATCAGAACCGTGATTCCCGAGCGATTCCGACTCGGAGCCCTCGCGCGTCTCCTGATCAGCGAACTCGCCGAATGATCTCAGTCTGACGGGAATTCGATGTCGACGGCGTCTGACTCGCGCAGTGCGCCGATCGCCTCTGCCTCAGCGGTCAGCGCGCTCTTCATCGACGTCCGGACGGTGCCGAACGGTGCGATCGTCATGCTCAGACGTCGGTTGATAGCAGAGCAGTCAACGGCGCAGCAGCTCGGATCTGGTCCGGTCGCCTTCGCTGTCGTCGGATGCGGTCGGCGCCCCGCGCATGGAGTGCGGTCAGCGCGGATCCCGGTGGGCTGTTCTGGATGCCGCAGGCTCCCGCGGCGTCAAGAAGTGAGTTGTGGCTGAGTCGCTCACCGAGGTGATGAGCGCGGATGCGGAAGGCGATGATCTCGTCGTTCGTCGCAGAGTCGGCCATGTGCCCAGGCTAGCTCAGGACCCGTGTTTGAATGGGGCCATGTGCACGGCCGGTTTCAGGTGCGTGCACGACCACAATGAGAAGGGACGACGATGACGCGAACGATGCAGGTCAGCGACAGTATGGTGATCAAAGCCGACGCCGCCGGGCTCTGGGAGCAGATCGCCGATCCGACCCAGATGGCCCGATGGAGCCCGGAGAACACCGGAGCCAGCACGCGCACGACTGCAGGTCCGCTGCAGACAGGCGATGTCTTCGAAGGCACGAACCGTCGCGGGCCGGCGACGTGGGTGACCGAATGCGTCGTCACCGAATCTGTGCCCGGCAAACGGTTCGCCTTCACCGTGCGCCGGATCGGGCCCCGAACTCCCAGCATCGAAGGACCGAACGCGAGCTGGGCATACGAGTTCGAGGACCTCGGCGAGGCGACTCGAGTGACGGAGTCGTGGACGGACGATCGTCGCACTTGGCCCGACTGGCTGGCCTGGGTCTTCGACCACATCGTCACACGGGGCCGGAGCTTCGCGGACTTCCAGCGATTGAACATCCGGCAAACCCTCACCGCTGTGAAGGATGACGTCGAAAAGCGGTGACACGGACGAAACGAGGGCGAAACAACTCCTCGCTACTCTGATCGCATGACAGCGACGGCACAGCCCACAAAGAGCTCCGCCCGCCACGATGTGGAGGGGATGAACTTCTATACCCGCAAATGGGTGCGGCCTGAGGACCTCAACGCCAACGGCTCCCTCTTCGGCGGCAGCCTACTGAGGTGGATCGACGAGGAGGCCGCGATCTACGCGATCATCCAGCTCGGCAACCATCGAGTTGTGACGAAGCTGATCTCCGAGATCGACTTCCAGGCTTCGGCGAGGGAAGGTGATCTTATCGAGATGGGGCTCCTCGCCACGCATTTCGGACGCACCTCGCTGACGATGAGGGCCCGGGTGCGCAATATGATCACTCGCAGATCCATCCTCAGCATCGACAAGATCGTATTCGTCGGAGTCGACGAGGACGGCACTCCGATTCCCCACGGGTACACGACGATCACCTATGACCGAGACCGAATGCCCGAACCACACGGGAAGATCTCGTAGGAGAGACCGCGGTCCGACGCGGTCGCAGGTGTCGCCTCCTGGACCGCCTCGGTGCCGGAGAACTCGGTGAGAGCCTCGGTGATGGTGTCATTGACCGCTTCACTGTTGTCCGTTAGCGGGAACTGGTCGAAGTACTCGAAGGTCGGTTCCTTCGGGGTTCCGGCGGCCGCGCATTCGCCGCGGACGATCCGCTCGATCGACGCGATGACTCTCTTGCGCACAGCGGTGTCGTAGGTGTGGACATTGAGCAGCAGCTCCGGTCGATCAGGGATGGTATTCGACCTCGTATCCGGCGTTCGACGCACCGACCGTGACGACGGCGAACTCGCCGGGTTCGGTTTCCCGGGACACGATCGTCTGCAGGCGCAGGACAATCGCTGCCGCGAGCACGACAGGGTCGACGGACAGGTGCGGCATCGATCCGTGGGCACCGCGACCGAAGACAGTTATCTTCACCGAGTCTCCGGCCGACATCGGCGGACCCGCAGAGGTATAGATCTTCCCCGCCGGCATCGGCATGATGTGCTGAGCCAAGGCCACATCAGGTGCCGGAATCTTCGACGTCAGACCGTCGTCGATCATCGCCAATGCTCCGGCTGCGTTCTCCTCGATGACTCCGTCGACCTCGGACGCGAATTCGAGACCGGTGTCCTCGGTGACCGGGAGAGCATCGATATCGGCTCGAGCCAGGACGGTGGGCTCTTCGGCATTCTCGATCACCTCGACGCGACCGGTCTCCCCGATGCGTCTGACATCGAGCCCCAGACCGGTGAGATCGGACTCGACGCGCTCGGCGGTCTTATGTTCTGCAAAGCTGATTTCAGGATGGCGGTGAAAGTCTTTGTAGACCTCCCGCTGCCAGTCGAGCTGGGAATCGATGGAGTCGAGGAATGAGGGTGTCGTCATCGTGTCTCCTGTGCTCAGGCCGCGGGTGGGCCCTCCAGGCGCGGACATTTCTCACAGCATTAGCGGGCGAGGAACCCGTTCGGGGGTGTCGTTCGGGCGGCGCCATGTGAACGCTATTGCGTGAGCAGCCCTCGTTCGGAAAGGTCCGTGCGCAGTGAAGCTGCTCCCGAGAACACATGACCGATGAAGCCGAGTCGTTGTGCTGCCTCCACGTTGGCGGGCAGATCATCGACGAAGACCGTCCGGGCCGGGTCGAGGTCGAATCGGTCCCGAGTCAGTTCGAAGATCGCCGGATCGGGTTTGACCAGCCCGACTCGGCCGGAGACGACGATGTCTTCGAGTTCGCTGATCGCCGGGGCGACGACGGGGGCATGGTGGATGGTCTCGGCCGACCAGTTCGACAGCCCGAGCAAGCGGATGCCGGCGGCCTTGAGATCCGCGACGATCTCGGCCATGCCGTCGATCGGACCGGTCAGGGACTTGTCGAAGTTCTCGTAGTAGCCGGCGACGATCTCACCGTGGCGGGGGTCCGCCTCGGCGGCTCGGGCGACGATATCGGTGATCGGAACGCCGGAATCAGCTGCGGTATTGAGCGTGGGGAAGTCGGCCGCCTCGGCGAAGGAATGCCATTCATCGGCACTCAATCGATCGGCCAGAGGCGCTGTCTGGTCCCAGCCGATGAGCACATTGCCGAGGTCGAAGACGACGGTAGTCGGGGTCGGGCGAGAGAGTTCGGTCATGGGCCACCACCTGTCATCGGCATCCTGGAGTCGAACCCCACGCTACCCGGAGTCGCCGGACCATTGTGGATTCGCGCCGGCTGGCCTAGGTTGGTTTCATGATCGGCTACCCGCCACTGCAGATCCGGGTGAAGACTCCCCGACTCGAACTCGTCGGTGCCGCCGATGAGATGCTTGCGGCGCTCGCCCCTCTTGTGCGGGACGGCAAGGTCTTCGCGGAACCCGCCCCCTACGACGATCCGATGTCGTTCTACGAATCCGACCCGGACGTGCGGGTGAGCAGGTGGCTTCAGAGCGTATGGCGCGGACGTGGGCGGTTCTCTCCCTCTGAATTCCGGCTGGCTTTCGCCGTCCTCGTCGACGGTGAGGCGGTGGGGATGCAGGACCTCATTGCGGAGAAATTCGACTCCTGCGGGACGTTCGCCTCATTCTCCTGGCTGTCGACGGATGTGCGCGGTCGCGGCCTCGGCACCGAGATGCGCAGTGCTCTGCTCCATCTCGCGTTCGCGGGGCTTGGTGCACGGGAGGCCGGTTCCGATGCGTTCGTCGACAACATCGGATCGAACAAGGTGTCCGAGGCCTTGGGGTACGAGCGCAACGGGGTCGACTGGGACATCCGCCGAGGCGAGCCGGGCCGCATCCAACGCTGGCGCCTGACCCGCTCGGCGTGGGAGACCCGGCGGCGGAACGACATCGAGCTCACCGGAGTCGAGGACTTCCTCGCCCTCTTAAACAACCACTAATTACTACCCGAGGGCGGCCCAGCAACCTGGTGTGGAAACTCGCGACCTTGCTGACAACCTCACTCAT